>JAPORI010000074.1 GCA_026710225.1 Betaproteobacteria bacterium | reverse complement strand
CGGTGCCAGCAGAGGGCTGGGCAAGGCTGCTGGAAACCGGCAATCAAGTTCTCGGGGCTTGCCCGCAACACATCCGGAATTACCCATCCTGCAGCAGACTGCGATGTAACCTCCTCGACAGCGGTCGGGAAAATCGCCAGCGACCTGCGAAAATCCGGCAAGAAAATTCAGGCCCTGATTAATGTAGCCGGAATCGCAAGCATGAATCTGGCTCTGGCTACTCCGCAACAATCAGCCAAAAAACAACTTGAAACCAATCTGCTGGGCGTCATGAACTGCTGCCGCCTGTTTGCCCCGCTGATAATCAGAAACAAGGGCGGAAACATAGTCAATTTTACTACCATAGCGGTAAAACTTGGTCTGGCCGGAGAGTCGGCATATGTGGCAGCCAAGGCAGGAATTGAAGGGTATTCCAGGGTGCTAGCCAGAGAAATGGCGGATTTTTCGATAACCGTAAACTGCATCGCGCCCGGGCCAATTCGCACCGATCTGCTGCAAGGAGTATCCGAGCGACAAATCACCGCCCTGGTGGAACAGCAGATAATCCGCAAGGAATTCACCCCCGATGCAGTATGCGATATCGTCGAGTTGCTGCTTGACCGGCGCGCCCATTGCATCACTGGCCAGGTAATACATGTCGGAGGAGCATAGTGGACATATTCACCAAGTTGCGGGAAATATGGCAGCCTGGCAACCAGCCTTTCCTTATTCACGACAACACACAAATCCGATTTTCCGACATTGCAAAAGCACCCGGTGAACTTGCCGGAATCAAGCCGGGTGATGTCGTTGCGCTCATCGGAGACTTTGATCCTTGCACCTTGCGGACATTTCTGCATCTTGTCGAGCGCAGGACAATTGTCGTCCCGCTAACTGCCGCCAACTCCCAGAGTCACGAAGAACTCTTGGCAATTGCGGGAGTTGATTGGATAATCGAAAATGGTGAAAAGCGCAAAGTCAGCCGCAAAGAACAAAAGCACGAACTGGTTGCCCAAATGGCAGCCGAGGAGAAAAGCGCAATTGTGCTTTTCTCCAGCGGCATCACGGGCAAACCCAAAGGCATCCTGCTGGAAATCAGCGCGTTAACCGGTGCCACACGATCCTCAAATTCTTCCAGTCGAATCTTGACCTTCCTGCTTTTTGATCATATTGGCGGCCTGTACACACTTACTTCCATGTTAAACGGCAGGACCCTGATAGCGCCTCAGAAACGAACCCCCGAAGCCATAATGAAAGCTTGTGCCAAGCACAAGGCAGATACCTTGCCAACCACGCCAACCTTTCTGCGCCTGCTGCTGCTGGGAGGTCTGGTTCCCGATCATGTTCCTGCAAGCCTGAGAACAATCACCTATGGAACCGAACTCATGGATGCTTCCACCCTAACAAAGTTGTGCAAACTGCTGCCCAAGATAAACTTTTGGCAGACCTACGGAATGAGTGAACTGGGGATATTCAAGATTCAGTCAGAAGCCAGGGACAGCCTGTTCATGCGCATTGCAGATCCCGGATGCAAAACCAGAGTGGTTGATGGCCAGTTGCACATCCTGTCTCAAAGACGCATGCGCGGCTATCTGAACGCCGCCTCTCCCTTTGACAAGGAAGGCTGGTACAATACCAAGGATATTGTCGAGCAAAAAGGTGAATTCTTCAGGATTGTCGGCAGGAACAGCGATCTTATCAATGTTGGCGGCCAGAAATTCATGGCATCACAAGTCGAAGAAGTCGCCCTGCAGATAGAAGGGGTGGTGCTGGCTAAAGCAGAAGGAAAAAGCAATCCGATTACCGGCCAGCACGCAGAACTGGTCGTGCAACTGGCAAAACCGGAAGATTTCGACCCTGTTCATATCAAGCGCCAGATTGGCCTAAAATTACCACCTCACATGGTTCCCTTGAAGATAAGTTGCAACAAGGTGCCGGTATCGCATCGCTTCAAGCGTGGATAAGCCAGCTCCGACAATCCGCAAGGCCCGATACATACAGGGCAATCATGTCATTCTGCGCAACGCACAAATGAACGACGCCCCCTTCATCTACAAAATCAGGAACTCCTCGCAAAGCAGCCCATTCCTTTTCCCGACGCCCAGCCTAGCCCATCAGCAAAATTATATGCGCAAATACGAAATAGAATCCGACAACGCCTATTTCGTGATTTGCGACAAAAACAACATGCGCAAGGGAACGACGAGACTTCATGACCCATCTGGCGGCCAATGCTCATGGGGATCATGGGTGCTGCACGAAAACAATAATCCCGCAATCATGATCGAAAGCATTTTGCTGACCTTATATTATGCCACGGAAGTCGGATTTAGCAAAATAAAAGCAATGCGGAAAAAAGAAAACCATTCCATGAAAAGTTTCTACAGCAACATACTAGAAATCTCCGAAAGTTATCAATCCGAATCAATATGCTATTATTTCTTGGACAAGGCAAAGATTGAAAGCCTAATGAAAAAATACAAGAAGTTCCTGCCCGCAACAATTGAAATAGACTACAAGGACTAAACCAACCGAAATCCTGACAATCTCTCTGAGACAGTCAGGTAGTCGATACAAAAGTCCGCAACTAGAAACGATCGGAAAAGTCGTCAAAATTGCCGCTTTCCTGCTTGCGCATCTGTCTGAGCCTTTCCTCGGATTCGCGCTGGCCGCTCTTCATCATCATCATGAAGATTATGGCTGCGGCCAGCATTATGCCAAGCAGAACCACTGAAACAACTATATCACGGGCCATACAGCCGGTTACTTTACATCAGGTCCGAAAAGCCGGGAGAAATCCGCAGTGTGATATAATGAAGGGCATGGCAAATCTGGCAGACCGCATAGGCAGAATTCAGCCCTCGGCAACAATAGCGGTGAGCACTCTGGCCGCCGAACTGAAAGCCCAGGGCAAGGACATAATCAACCTGGGTTCCGGCGAACCGGACTTCGACACGCCGCAGCACATCAATGATGCGGCGGCGGCGGCAATGGCCGCCGGCCAGACCAGATACACCCCGGTGCCCGGCACTGTCGAGTTGCGTGAAGCCGTCTGCCGCAAGCTCAAGCGGGAAAACGACCTTGACTTCAAGCCGGCCGACATAGTCGTTTCCACCGGCGCCAAGCAGGCGATAATGAACCTGATCCAGTGCGTGGTCGATCACGGCGACGAAGTCGTGATCATCGCCCCGTGCTGGGTATCGTATCCGGACATGACCGCCTTTTGCGGCGGGGTTGCGGTTCCGGTGCTTGCCTCGGCAGATGCCGACTACCGAATCAGCCCCGAACAACTTGACGCGGCGATGAGCGCCAAGACCAGGCTGGTGATGCTCAACAGCCCCTCCAACCCTTCCGGTGCCGTCTATTCCCGGCAGCAGCTGGCGGATCTGGGGGAGGTGATCGCCAAATACCCGAATGCAATCGTGTGCTCGGATGACATCTACGAGCACATCACCTACGAACAGGATAAAGCCTGCACATTTGCAAGCGCCAACCCGTCTCTGGCGGATCGAACCGTAGTCATCAACGGCGTATCAAAGGCATTCGCGATGACCGGCTGGCGAATCGGCTACTCGGCAAGCACTCCCGAACTGGCAAAGGCAATGAGCAAGGTGCAGTCGCAGACCTCGTCGAATGCCTGTTCAATCGCCCAGGCAGCGGCCCAGGCAGCTCTGGACGGCGGCCTGGATTGCATCAAGCCGATGAAGGAAGCCTTTGCAGCCCGGCGGGCACGGGTCAAGCAGGCTCTTGCCGGCATCGAGGGGGTAGCCTGTCCGCCAATCGACGGCGCTTTTTACGCCTTTTCCGATGCATCGGCGGCGATAAAACGCCTGCACGCCAACAAGAAAATCGAAGCTGCCGACGACAAGCAGTTGTGTCGCTACCTGCTTGAAAAAGTCGGTGTTGCGGCTGTGCCGGGAACTCCGTTTTGCTCGCCCGGCGCCTTTCGCATATCCTTCGCTGCGGCCGACGACATGGTTGATTCAGCCCTGGACCGAATCACTTCCGCCCTTTCCTGACTTAATCTGCCGACTGCACAAAGGCGGGCTTTTCTCAATCAATCCACTCGCCGACCTGCTCGGCAAAGGCGACAAACAGACCGGCCAGCACCTCATTGGCCAACTCATCGGCGAGTTTGCCGCTTTCAGTCAGCAGCGGCACATTGCGCAGATAGTGTTCTTGCTGCCGAACCGCCACCGGAATGCGTGCTATCGTTTGTTCGTTTTCAATGTCAAAGAATACGACTTCGCCAGCGAGACTGGCGGTTACAACTCCCGAATTGCCCTCGGCCTTGGCACTGGCTTGCACCTGCTGGATAACCACCAGCAAATAAGCCGGTCTTTCCCCGGCGATTTCCTGCCTGACCTTGCCGGCAACCTCTTTGGCAAGAGCTTGGGCAACCCTTGCCTCGCGCCCACCGCTATCCTCCCCGTCGCCCAGCGGCCAGGCGTCCAGATCAAATCCGGGGACGAAATTCACCTCGACCAGTTTGGGAAAATAGTTCTCCAGAGCTTCGCCCTGCACAGCTGATACGGAAGCCGGAGCGGTGCAACCGGTGCCGGCCACCGCCAGCAAGGCTGCAACCAGCGCCCTTTTCATCTGGCCAGCCCCGGCTGCCCGGCCGGCAGTTCCATCCGGCCGGCGATTACGGTAAGCGGCCAGCATATGATGAAATAAAGAAACGCGGCCAGCAGCAGCGGCTCGAAGAAAGTATCGATGCTGTTGGCGGTTTCCAGGGCGGCAAAGGTAAGTTCCTGCACCGAAATAACCGATATCACCGATGAATTCTTGACCAGCAGCACCGTCTGCGAGACCAGCGGCGGCACCGTGCGCCGCAAGGCGATCGGCAGGACTATCAGGCGCAGAATCTGCAATTTGCGCAGCCCGAGTGCCCGGCCGCCTTCAACAACTCCGGAATCCACCGACTGAATTCCGCCGCGCACTATCTCGGCGACAAAGGCCGCCTCATAGAACATCAGGCACAGCGCCCCGGACACCAGTGCGCTCGCCCGGCTCGTATCCCCGAACAGCACCTGGGCAACAAATCCGTCCCCCAGACCCAGATCGCCCTGGGGAACGATCCGGTCGCTGATGAAATAGTAGAAGACAAACAAAAACACCAGCAGCGGCTGATTGCGCACGAATTCGACATAGCCGGCCGACAGCAGCCGCAGGCCGGCTATGCGGCTGTTGCCGGCAATTCCCAGGGCAACTCCCAGCAGCGCCGCCCCGATTCCGGCCAGCACCAGCAGTCGCACCATGGTTATGAAGCCATCGGCGATAAGCCCGGAGCGCAGACCGTCCTCCCCGTAACTGGCTATGTAGGACACGGTGCGCGACCATTCCCAGTCGTATTCGAGATTGTAGGTAATCTGCCAGAAGACGGCAAGCACAGCCAACAAGACCGCGGCTGCAACCAGCGTGTCGGCAAGATGCCAGCTCGGCTGGGAAGGCGCCTTCATCGATCTAGGCGGCAGCCCGGCTGCGAGCCGAGATGCGCGCCAGCGTCGCCTTCTCCCAGACCCGAATCACACTGGTGCCAGCATAGCTGATTACCCAATAGACCACCGCAATCGCCAGCCACAACTCAAGCACCAGAAAAGTGTCGGCAATCAGGTTTCTTGCTATGTCGGTCATGTCCGGCACCGCAATGACGGTGACTATCGCGGAATGCTTGATCAGGTTGACCAGCAGGTTTGCCAGCGACGGCAAAATCAGCGGCAGGATTTGCGGAAACACCACCAGCCGGGCAGTTGCCAGCGACCCCAGCCCCAGCGAGCGGGCTGCTTCCCGCTGACCGCTCGGACAGGCCCGGTAGCCGCTGCGAAATATCTCGGCTGCGAACACCGCTTCAAACACCCCCAGCGAAATCACCCCGGCGGCAAACGCCGACAGCCCGAGCATCGATGAGAACATGAAATACAGTATGTAAAGCTGCACCAGCTGGGGAGTGCAGCGAATCGCCTCGATGAACGAGCGCGCCAGCCAGCGCAGCGATCGCATCCGCGCTTCTTGCATTGCCGCCAGCACCAGACCGCCGACGACTGACAGCAGCAGCGCCAGCACCGAGATTTTCATGGTGACCGCCAGCCCGGACAGCAGGGGACCAACTTGCCAGCCGTCGGAACGCACCCGGATGAAATAGCGCCAGATCCGGTGCCACTGCCAGTTGTAGTCAAGCGCAACTACGCCCTGATACAGCAGCAGCGCGCCTGCGGCAAAGACAAGAAAGGACAACAGGCGGCTACGCATACGAACAAAGACTTCCGGCAGGCATCCTGGCAAAGCAAGATATCCATCCCGACAGCAGAAAGGATTCTACAACGAACAATCGGCGCTAACGGCAGCAGATGCTAGAATTGTTTTCTTTTTGCCCCGGAATCAGACATGAACAAAATCAGCAGGCCACTTTTCGCCATCATCGCCGCGGCGTGCGCGGCATCATTTGCCTTGCCCAGCGCCGCCAGCGAGGACAGCGTCATCGACGAGGTGGTAGAGCGCGGCTCGCTCAGGGTGGGCATGAGTTCGTTCAGACCCTGGGTAATGCGCAACAAGCAAGGCGACTTCATCGGCTTTGAAATAGATGTCGCCCGGGCGCTGGCCGAGGATCTGGATGTCGAGCTTGAACTGGTCCCCACCAAGTGGGACGGCATCATCCCGGCGCTCATCACCGGCAAATTCGACATGATCATCGGCGGCATGTCGATCAACGCCCAGCGGTCGCTCAAGATCAATTTCACCATCCCCTACGCCAATTCGGGTCTGGAAGTGGTTGTCAACCGCTCCCGGCTGCCCGACATAACCAGCCTCAAGCAGCTCAACGACGGCGACATCGTAATTGCGATGCGGCGCGGGGTTTCCGGCGCCGATCCGGTCCGCCGCCTGCTGCCGGACGCCCAGTTGCGCTTCTTTGATGATGAGGCCAGTTGCCGCCAGGAAGTCCTCAACGGCAACGCCCACGCCTGGATATCATCGTTGCCGGCTCCGTCGGATGCAGCCGCCGATCATCCCGATGTGCTCTACATGCCGCTGGAAGAGACGTTTGTGCAGTCGGCGGAAGCAATCGGGCTGCGCCGCGGCGACCCGGATGCGCTTGCCTTCCTCAACGGCTGGATCGCAACCCGCAAGGCAAGCGGCTGGCTCAAGGAAAGGCACCGGCACTGGTTCCGGGGCCGGGACTGGGAAGCGGAAGTCGCTCAGGAAGAGGAAAACTAGCCTTCTTCCCGAGCGTCTGCATAGTCCCCCACTCCCAGCACCGCAAGCACCCGGCGACCTTCGTAGGCCAGCAGGTTGAAGGTGCGGCAGGCGGCGGCCGTATCCATGGACTCCAGACCGATGCCGCGCTTGGCCAGTCTTTCCGCAACCTCCCGGGGAGCCAGGCAAAATCTCGCCCCGGTGCCCAGAATCACCAGTTCGGGGGCAAATTCGCCAATGGTCGGCTCGGCCGCATCCAGCAGCGCGGCTATGCCAGAGGTCTGCGGCTCCAGTTCGCACAGCAGTTGCGCTGCGAGCGCGCACGGTCGGTCGTGCCGCTGGCCGTTTACCGCAAACCAGCCGGCTCCGCAGCCGGTTATCCGGTTGCCTTCCGTGTCTTCATGCTGATGAAGTTTCACTTGTCAGGCTACCCATTTTCGCATGAGCTATGACTAAGCCCTGTCGCATCGCCCTGCTCGGGGTTGGAACGGTCGGCGGCGGTGTCGCCGACTTGCTGGCGCGCAATGGCGAAGATATCGAATCCCGCACCGGCATCCGGTTTGAGATTGCCTGCGCCCTGGCCCGCAACCGGGAACGGGCCGCAAAGCGGCTGGGCGGCAACATTGCCGTCGAATCCGACTGGCGGCGGATATTCTCCGAGCATGAATTCGACATCGCGGTCGAACTCATCGGCGGCGAAACCGACGCTTGCGAGAGCATGCTGGCTGCCTTTGCCAGAAACAAGCCGGTGGTTACCGCCAACAAGGCGCTGCTGGCAACCCGCGGCGGGGAAATCCTGGCCAGCGCCGCCAAGGGCGCTGCGGGCATCTACTTCGAGGCGGCAGTTGCAGGCTGCATCCCGGCGATCAGACTGCTGAAAGGCGCGCTGGCCGGCGATCGGATCCGCCACATCCGCGGGATCATCAACGGCACCTGCAACTACATGCTCACCCGCATGCGCACCGACGGCATGAGCAGTTCCGATGCGCTGGCCGAAGCGCAACAACTGGGCTACGCCGAAGCCGACCCTACCCTTGATGTCGACGGCCTGGATGCTGCGCACAAGGCGGTAATCATGGCCTGGCTGGCCTTCGGGACACCTTTGACGATGAACAATATTGCGGTCACCGGCGTGCGCACCATTGCCGCCAAGGAAATCGAGTATGCAGCCGAGTTCGGCTTTTGCCTGAAGTTGCTTGCCAATGTCGAGTTGATCGAAGAGGCGGTTTCGATATGGGTGAGTCCGGCCCTGGTTGCCGATAATCACACTCTCGCCCAGGTCGAGGGAAGCATGAATGCAGTGCAAGCCAAGGCCGATGCAGCCGGCGAACTAAGCCTGATCGGAGCCGGAGCCGGAGCCGGACCTACGGCTAGTGCGGTGGTTTCCGATCTTGTCGAATGCGCAACCGATCTGGCCTGCAATCGGGTGCCGGTCATGCCGCCGGAAAATTCGAGAAAGGTTCTTGCCGCCGAGATGTTCAACTGCCAGTCCTACCTGCGGGTACCGGCGATGGACAAGCCGGGGGTGATGGCCCGAGCAACCGGGGTACTTGCCGATCTGGACATATCGATAGAAGCGGTGCGCCAGCCTGAATCCGACTCCGGTGCAAAGACCGATGTAGTATTTCTGCTCCATGAAACCAGTTGGCAAAATCTGCACAAGGCATGCAAGATGCTTGCCGGACTCGATGATGTTACCGACTGGCCGGTTTTGCTGCCGATAGCTGTTCCGCACACCGAAAAAAAATGAAAAACAGTCTGCTTGAACGTTATGCCGAGCAATTGCCGGAGGGGCTGGCTGATTGCCAGACCAGTCTGGGCGAAGGCGACACTAGGCTAATCGAACTGGTCCATCTGCCGAAAAGACACAAGGTGGATTTGAAAATCTACGCCAAGTTCGAGGGAACCAATCCGACCGGTTCATTCAAGGACCGCGGCATGGTCGCCGCCATCGCCCAAGCACGCCGGCAGGGAGCCCGAGCCGTAATATGCGCATCGACCGGCAACACCTCGGCGGCAGCCGCCGCCTACGCCGCCCGGGCCGATTTGGCCTGCCATGTCCTGCTGCCGGCCGGCAAGATCGCGACTGGAAAGATGGCTCAAGCCATCGCCCATGGTGCGAACATTGTTGCGCTGAGGGGAAACTTTGACGATGCCATGGCCGCGGTGCGCAGGTTTGCCAGCAACGCGGTGGCCGTAGTCAATTCAATCAATCCGTTTCGCATCCACGGCCAAAAGACAATTGCCTTCGAGGTGATCGAACAACTCGGGAAAGTGCCCGATATTCATGCCCTGCCGGTCGGCAATGCCGGAAACATCACCGCCCACTGGATCGGCTACAGCGAGGCGGCCGGCATCGAAACCGCCGCCAACTATGTGTTCGCCGGCGACTGGCAGGCCAAATCCGCCGCCTGGACTGCCAAACGGCCGGTCATGATCGGAGCTCAGGCGGCCGGTGCGGCACCGTTTATCGCCGGGAGTCCGATTTCCGATCCGGAAACGGTGGCAACCGCAATCCGCATCGGCAATCCCCAATCCTGGGACGGGGCGCAGGCGGCGATATCCGAATCAGCCGGTCGCATCCTGCCCGTTACCGACGAGGAACTGCTCAACGTCCAGTATGCACTGGCCAGCGAGGAAGGAATATTCTGCGAACCGGCTTCCTCTGCCGGGCTGGCGGCAGTGCTGGCCGAAGCCAAAGCCGGCCGCATCGAAGCCGGGCTGACGGTTGTCTGCACCCTGACTGGCAACGGGATGAAAGACCCCCAGGCACTGGCCAGCCGGGCGAAAACTGTTGAAGTTGAGGCAACCGAAGCTCAGATAGCAAAGGCGCTCGGGCTGGATTAGGGCAATTTAATCCTCTGCTCGGCGAGCATCCGGCACAGTGATATCATCGGCAGGCCGGCAATAGTTCCCGGTTCGTCCTCTCCGATCGCACGGCACAGCAGCGCGCCGGCCTCATTTATCGACAACGCACCTTCCGCCTGCAAAGCGCCGGGCGACGCGGCAAGATATGCTTCGATTTGCTCATCCTGACAGGCTGCGAAATCGATCCAGCCACTGCGCAGCAAACTTATAGAGCCCCGGCTGCCGACCACGCACAAGGCGGTACAGACAGCTGCCCGGCAACCAGCCCAGGATTTGAGCATGCGCACAGCGTGCTTGCGATCGGCCGGCTTGCCGGCGATCCGGCCATCGACTTGCATGCAGGTGTCGGACGCCACAATGACTGCCTGCGGATGCTGCACGGCAACCGCCGCTGCCTTGGCACAAGCCAGCCGCCTCGCAGCGACTGCGGCCGGCTCATCCGGTTCAATGCTCTCGTCGACCTGGCTGGCCTGGGTGGAAAATTCAATTTGCAAGGAGGCGA
>JAPORI010000041.1:10420-11119 GCA_026710225.1 Betaproteobacteria bacterium | reverse complement strand
CCAATGCTCGGCGGCACCACCTTGAACGACTTGAAGGCGCCCATTCCCCATTTGAGGAAGCGGTAGCTCTCGGCGTTGCGCTCGAATTCGCGATTGAGATTGAAGGAAAGCGCATCGGCGCTGCCGTAGCGATCGACTTGCACCGAATGATCGACGACCAGATCGACGGGCACCAGCGGCTCGATCAGCGAGGCCGGCTTGCCCAGTTCCTCAACTGCCGCATCGCGCATTGCGGCCAGATCGGCTAACAGCGGCACGCCGGTGAAGTCCTGAAGCACCACTCGGGAAACCGTGAACGGCACTTCAAGTTCGCGTTTCGCGTTGGGCTGCCAGTTGGCCAGCGCCCGAATCTGTTCCGGATCGGCGCGGTTGCGCAGCATCGATTCGAGGACGATGCGCAGCGAAACCGGCAGGCGGGGCAGGCCGGCAAAGCCGGCCGCCGCCAGCGCCGGCAGGCTGAATATCTGCCCTCGCAAGCCGTCGGCAAGGGCGAGTTCCTGGCGGGTGTCGGGAATTTTCGTGTCTGTCATCGTTGCAGAACCATTAGTATTTTTTCGGGTATTCTCTCCATTTTAGCCGATTTGGCCGGCAAAGCCGTCAGCAATCATTTTCCGGTGGCACTGGAAACTAACGCTGCGGTTGACGGATCCAGGCGGCGGCGGGCGTTGCTTTCAATTGCGGCAAGCCCCTTTGCAAAGT
>JAPORI010000041.1:295-10410 GCA_026710225.1 Betaproteobacteria bacterium | reverse complement strand
GTGTATACGCAGTGTGCGCGTATGCGTATTATAAGGGAAGTTATAAAACGCATCTGGAGATTTGATGCCAGCCTGAAATGAGTGGCTACAAGACGCATTAGCCGGTTTTTCCGGTGGCTCTGGAAACCAGCGCTGCGGTTGACGGATCCAGGCCGCGGCTGTCGTTGCTTTCAATTGCGGCAAGCACCTTTGCAAAGTTCTCGGTGCGGAACTGGACTCCGAACTGATCAAAGGAGTTGATCCCGTGCAGCCAGCCGGCAATCGCGATCTGGTGCTCGTACAGGGCGATGAGCGCCCCGAGCGTCTCCGCATCCAGCCGCTCGGCGATGATCAGATTTACCGGCTGGCCTCCGGCGACGACCAGATGTTGGGACAGTGCTTCGGCTGCCGCCGCTTCGCTGCCGGTTTCTTGCAACTGGGCCACAGCCTGTTGCCGGCTGCGGCCGACCGTCAGCGCCCTAGCCATGCCCAGGCAGTTGGCAAGCAGATGTCTGTGCGCCTTTTCATCCTCGCCGGCAGCCGGCTGCCGGAAGCAGACGAAATCGGCTGGAATCGGCACGCCGCCTTGCAGGAGCATCTGAAAGTAGGAGTGCTGATCGTTGGTTCCTTCGCCGCCCCACCATATTTCCCCGGCCGGCCGATCCAGCGGCTTGCCGCGCCGGTCGGCGGCCTTGCCGTTGCTTTCCATTGCCAGTTGCTGCAGATATGCTGCCAGCGAACGCAGCCGGTGCGCATAGGCGACCACGCAGTGACTCTGGGCACCCATCGCCAGACTGTGCCAGCAGCGCAGCAGCGCCAGCAGCGCCGGCATGTTGGCGATCCCCTGCGCCTGTTTAGCGTGCAGGTCCATCCGGTGCGCGCCGGCCAGGAAGCGATCGAAGAACTCGCAGCCGCAGGCGATCATTGTGGTGATCGAGATGCTCGACCACAGTGAGTAGCGGCCGGTAGTCCAGTCCCACAGCCGGAACACTTGTTCGGAAGGGCAGGCGAAAATTTCCCCGGCTTGCCGGTTGGCGCTTACCGCAACGAACTGGCGGCCGGCGGCTGGTTCGCCGAGTTTGGCAGCCAGCCAGGCGCGGGCGGTAGCGCTGTTGGCAAGTGTCTCGGCGGTTTGCCCCGATTTGCTGGCTGCGACCACCAGCGTCGTGCCCGGCTCCAGCCGGGCGAGTACATCGGCGCTGGCAGCCGGGTCGAGATTACCGATGAAGTGCGGCTGCGGTCCACCGCCGCTGCCGGCTGCCTCGCACAGCAGTTTAGGGCCCAGATACGATCCGCCGATGCCGATATGGACGACATCGGTGTAGGCTCCGGCTGCACCGCGAATTTCACCGCTGCGGACGCGGTTGGCAAATGCGCAGGCTTTCGATCTTGCCTGAGCGACTTCCGAACCGGGGTGCGGATCGCGCAACCGGGTGTGCCAGGCCGGCCGCTTTTCGGTGAAGTTGACCGGCTCACCGGCATCCATTTGCTCGATCCGGCCGCTGATGTCAGCGGCGGCCAGCAGCCGCTCGCCGAGTTCGATAATTTGCGCATCAATGCGTGCCCGGGTGTAATCCAGACAGATTCCGGCCGCCTCGATCTGGCGGGGCGGCTGGCGGTCCAGATCGACTTTGGGCGCACCGGCAGTTGCAAGCTGGGCGAACTGGGCGAAGATTTGTTGGGCTTTTTCCTGCATCGGCAGCCCTTAATTATCACCTGTTTTTGATGTTTGGGTGTCTTGCAGGTCTTGTCGTAGCCGCTGCCGCTACTGAATTTGCTGGTCAGATGCGATACGTTCAAGCTGAACAATCAGTTGCGGTATGTCCTTGCTGACTATTGCCCACACCGCATCAAAATCGATTTGAAAGTAGGCATGCACAATCCGGTTGCGCAAGCCAATAGTTTCTTGCCACGGAATCTGCGGATATGATTTTCTGGTTTCTGCATCAACATGCTTGGCGGCCTCACCAATGATCTCGAACACTTTGAAGATTGCGTTTTGGTGCAGAGCGCTTTTTGACAAACTCTTCATAGGCAAGGCCGTGCGCGAAAGAGGCTTCCCTTGCGTGCTGCATCGAGCATGTCAAAAATGAATGCCTTGGTTGTCCGCATAGAATGCTTTGGCCGAGGCAAGAATTTCCTTGCGGCGGATATGGTTGGGGATGCGTTCGACGGACGAACGAGTAAAGGCATCAACCTGCCTGCCAAACATCTCTTCCAGTTCTCTTGCCATGCTGGCAAACGCAAATCCGGATACGCAGTCAGGTTTGAACTCGACTAGCGCGTCTATATCGCTGTCGCCACGGAAGTCATTGCGCAGCACCGAGCCAACAGCGAGAAGCGTACTATGTGCCAGCGCTTGCAGAAGTCGGCAATGTTTTCCGGCTGCCCCTGTAGGCGGGAAGCCAAAGTCTGTATGATTGCGTCTTTTGTTTGGGTGGCTTGACTATCAGACATCCAGACATGTTCTAACTCTCTCTGAACAGCGTAAACTTGGTGGTTTCCCAGACTGCTGATGCAGAATTCGGTTCTGCCAGGGTCAAATCGCCTAAAATGTTTCAGGATCGGTAAATTGACTAAAAAAGCACTTCAATATTTCCGGGCTGTCGGCAAGGCCAAGCCCACCGGCTTGATTTGAGATGCGGGAATTCGTTCAGGCAGTATCTGCGGCAATCGAAGCGCAAGGTGCGGATGTCGAGTTCGTAATCCGCCAGATTGGCCGGATGCCGCCGTTGCCCAGACTTGCAGTTGCCGCGCTGCGCGGCGCTTTTCAGATCAATTGTCTGCTGGCAAACGGTTGCAGTTTCGAGCAGTTGGATGCCGCCGGCCGCACCCGCCGGCTACAAGCCTGGCGCACATCCGGATTGGCACCGCTGCGCGACTTCGTGCTGCTGCACGAGGGGCTGCTGGTGTTTTCCGCCTATTCGCAACTTGAACAGACACCTGACCCCTAGATGGTCAGGCCGCGGGAGAGGGCATCCTTGATGCTGCGCCGCATTCCCTCTTCCAGATCGACGCTCGGGCAGTAGCCGATTTGCTCGCGCGCCTTATCGATGTTGCAAGCGATCGTTTTGTTCATTTCGGACAGGACATGAATCTTGGGATGGTAGAGGCCTACCGCTTGCAGGCTGCGATCGGCAAGATAGGCGATTTGGGAAGCCAGACCGGGCAGCCGCAGCCGGCGCCGGGCGCAGGAAAGTGCGAACTCCTCTTCAAGCAGCCGTTCGATGGTATCGATGATCTGGTTCATCGTATACGGCTGGGCGTCGGCGATCCAGTAGATTTGTCCGGCAGCCGCTGGTGAGCCGGCGGCCTTTACTATTGCCTGAGCGAGGTTGTCCAGATAGGTCATCGAGCGGCGGTTGTCGCCGCCGCCAACGATCGGTCCCTTGCCGCCCCTGATCATCGAAAAGAACAGCACCTGCCGGGCCGGCTGGCGGGGGCCGTAGAACCACGGCGCGCGGATGATCGTCCAGGCGGTCTTGCTCTGGGCGCGCAAGGTCTGCTCCATGAGCATCTTGGATCGGCCGTAGGAAAGATAGGGGTTGTAGGGACTTTCCTCGTCAAACATATGTTCGGCGGTTGGGTTGCAGCCGCATGGTGAGTTCGACGACACTGCGATCAGTCTTTTGGCACCGGCTTCGCCGGCGGCTGCGGCAAGATTTACCATCACCTGGTGGTTGGCCTGATACAGTTCGCGGATGTGCCGGTGCGGATGCACCAGCCCGGCGCAGTGGACGATCAGGGCTCCGGGCGGCAACTGTGCACAGACGCGCTGGCATTCGGTTGGCTGGCTCAGATCGGCGCTGACGAAGGAGGCCGGCTCCGGCGGCTGGCAGGAGCGCATGTCGGTGGCGATCAGTTTGCCATCAGGAAATGGCGGCTTCTCGCAGCCGGGGACATCGGCCAGACCGGTTGCAAAAGCATCGACCACCGTCTGGCCGAGCCAGCCGGCTGCACCGGTTATCAGCACCGCCGAATAATCAGCCATCGCTGCGGCTGTTTTCGAGCAAGTAGCGGGCATTGCGCCTGGCGAGGGTCATTACCGTTGCCTGCGGATTGAGATTGGGTGAATCGCAAAACAGCGACGCATCAGCGATGGTCAGGCCGCTAACACCCGGCAGCCGGCCAAACGAATCGGTGGCACCGGCTTCGCCCATCGGGCACGATCCCATCAGGTGCACCGAACTGAGAAGGCTTTTTGCCGGCGGCAGCGGCCGCGGCAACTGCCACAACTGCTTGCTGCTGGTGATGGTCGGGGCACCAGCCAATACCGGCAGCACTTTCCGAGCGCCGGCGGCCAGCAGTGCCGCGGCCAGATAGCGAATCCCATCGGCCAGATCATAGCAGGCCTGCCGGGAAATCCGGTAGAAGACTGTCGGTTCGCCGCCGGGCAGCATCCGCACCCAGCCGCGTCCGCCGCTGACCGATGCATAGTAAGCCGCCCGCTGCTGCCAGCACTGCCGATGACTGGTCAGCCAGCTCGGAGCAGCGTGGGTCAAGGCCAGAGCGAGCTGCGCCGGCGTCGAAGCCGCACAGCCCAGCCGCAGCCGCGGCGCGAACTGCTCGATTTGATCCGGACCGATACCGGCGTCAGGAGAATTGACCTGTTCGTCGAACTCGGCAATGATGCGGGCAAAAAGGTGCATGCGCAAACTGTTGCCGATCCGGTTGCCGATGCCGCTGGCGCGCAGCAGGGCGGGGGTGTTTACCGCACCGGCAGCCAGCACCAGTTGGCCGGCCCGATAGTGAATCTCGCGCCCGTCAACAAGCGCCTGCACCCGCCAGCCGCCGGTAACCGGCGTGATTCGCTGCACCCGGCAGCCGGTAACGATCTGGCCGCCGGCCTTGCCGAAACGGGGCAGGAAGGTTTCGCTCATCGACTGGCGCACTCCGCCCGGTGCCAGCGGCTGGTAGTCATTATCGTAGCGGTGCCAGCGCTTGATCGGGCGGCAGGCCCAGCCCTTTTCCCTTGCCCCGGCGGCAAGCAGTTGCGAGGCCGGCTGCACTGCACCGGGTGCTTCGGCAATGTTCAGGTCGCGCTCGTTTTCCTCTTGCAGTTGCAATAGAGATTCGTCTTCCAGTCCGGCAACCCGGTAGTGACTGCGCCAGCGCGCTGCCACCGCTTCCGGCAGCCGGTGATAGAAGCCGCTGTTTACCTCCGAACCGCCGCCCAGACAGCAGCCCTCGACATAGTTGATCGGCCGGCTGCCAACGGTTACCGTCATGCCGGCGCGCCGCCAGCAGGCTTCGAGCTCGGCGCGGCCAAAGGCCGGGAACTTGCCTTGACGGTGATAGCATCCTTCTTCAAGCATCATCACTTGGCGGCCGGCTTCGGCGAGTATGGTTGCCGCCGTTGATCCGCCGGGACCGCTGCCGATGACGATCGTATCGGTGCGGGTGCCGTTGGGCGGCTGGCACAGCGCCGCTTCAACTGCTGCTGCGGAACTATTTGCCATGGGCCTGGTCAAGAGAAAAACAGAGCAAGGAAACAACACTCGCGCGGCCGGACAATTGCCACCGAGAAATTGCAGCCAACGCCCGGAACCGCTGGCTGAGGCTGCCGGTTCTTGCCGATGTAAAGCGAAACTGGTTAATGGTTTTTGCCATTTTTGTCAATGTGGATTCTACTTGCCGGCATCCGGTTTTTACCAGTTGGCAGCGGCTTTTGCAAACGCTCGACTTGCTCAGCTGCTAATCATTGACGAGCTTTCCGGCTAATGCAAACTGACGCGCCCATACTAAAATTTATAACCATGGTGTCTCTTACCGATTGCCGGCTAATCCGGCCAAAACGCGGCCAGCGGCCGGCATTGGGCCGGCTTGCCTGGTGCAGCGGCAGATTCTTCAATGCGTAATGTCCATCTGGTAACCGGCGGCAACGGCTTTTTGGGGCATTTGATCGCCCGGCGGCTGCTTGCGCGCGGCGAGCGGGTGAGGGTGCTTGACATCTGGGACTTTCCCGAGCGCGATGAACAGATCGAATATGTCAACTGCGACATAATGAACCGTGATGGACTAGCCGCTGCATTGCGCGATGTTTCAGTTGTCCATCACAATGTCGCAGTGGTGCCGCTGGCCAAGGATCGGCAGCGATTTGCACAAATCAACTGCGAGGGCAGCCGGATCGTCGCCGAGGAAGCCCGGCGCGCCGGCGTCGACGCGTTCATCCACATGAGTTCTTCGGCGGTGTTCGGCAAGCCGGAATGTCCGGTAACCTCCGCCAGCCCGATGCAGCCAATCGAGTCCTATGGAGAGAGCAAACTCGCCAGCGAAGCGGCGGTGCGCGAGACGCTGGCCGATTGCGGTATGAATCTGATCATCATCCGGCCGCGCACGATCATCGGCACCGGCCGGCTGGGCATTTTCCAGATTCTGTTCGACTGGATAAGCGAGGGGCGGCGGATATACATCATCGGCAACGGCTCCAATCGCTTCCAGTTCGTTCACGCCTCCGATTTGATCGACTTCTACATGCTGGCGCTCGCCAGCGAGCGTCCCGGCTCCTACAATGTCGGCACCGATCGCTTCGCAACCTTGCGCGAGGACCTCGAAGAGCTCATCAAGCACGCGGCAACCGGCTCCCGGGTGTCGGGGCTGCCGGCGCCGCTGACCATCGCCGCCTGCCGGCTGCTTGATCGACTGAGAGTCTGTCCGCTGGCTCCCTGGCACTACGAGACCTATCACATCGATTTTCACTTCGAAGTCTCCGAACTGCTGGCGATGGGCTGGAAGCCGGCCTATTCGAATGCGCAAATGCTCATCGAATCCTATGACTGGCTACAGAAGAATCCGGGCGGCGGCGACACCGGGCACGGCACCTCGATTCACCGCAAGCCGGTTGCCGGCGGCATCCTCAATATTCTGCGCCGCCTTTCCTGATTGTCGGCAGCAAGAATCATATCTGCGCTGTTTTTGGATACTTAATCAGAATGACACAGCCTTGCGGCTCAAAATGATGATAGCTGGAAAGAATCTCTCTATTTCGCAGATCGGTCGTTTGCAGGATTTTGTGTGTAGCGTATTAAATTTGTAGTGGCGTCCTTATCTGGAAATAATTCGAACTTGCAGCACTTCTGTGAAAGTCGAGCAATCAATGCAGGAATCATGTGCCCTAGAAATCAATTAGAAGTTGGTTGTGCATTTAGGCAGAAGTTGGCTTACTAGTTGGGAACCCGATCAACCAGCCGGTAACTGGTGCTGCGGCCGCTGCCCGGATTGCGCACCAGAATGCCGCGGCTTTTGAGATTGTCGATATCGCGCCCGGCAGTGTTGGCTGAGCATTTGGCCATCTTTGCGTATTTGGAGGTGTTCATGTGTCCTTCAAAACTATCCTCAAGCATCCGGTTGATGATTTGCCGCTGCCGGTCATTGACCGGGTGTGCGCCTATCCAGTTCCAAAGTCGAGCTTTGAACATCACCGCAGCAAGCGTTTGCTCAGATCGCTCCAGCGCTCTGGACAGGCTGGCAACAAACCAGGCCAGCCAGCCGGTGATATCCATGCTGCCGCGGTTGTGCATTTCAAGCTGCTGGTAGTACTGATTGCGATTAGCTTCAAACTGGGCGCTGAGACTATAGAAACGCTGCTGCCTGCCATCGGCGCGGGCCAGTGCCAGGTCGGCTATTGCCCGTCCGATTCTGCCATTGCCATCCTCGAAAGGGTGAATGCTTTCAAACCACAAATGCGCAACGCCGGCCTTGAGAAGCGAGTCGATTTTGCTTCTGCTTTCAAACCAGGAAAGGAATTTCTTCATCTCGTCAGCCACCCGGGCGGCTGACGGAGCCTGATAGTGCAACTTCTGACGTCCGTAAGGACCCGAGACGATTTGCATTGCCCCCGGCCGCCAGTTGCCAACAACAATCGGCCCTAGCAGTGCATCCCCGGCCGGAAAAATCGCCTTGTGCCAGGCAAACAGGCGCTTGGCAGTAAGGGGCTTGCGAAAGTTGCTGGTGGCATCAAGCATCATTTCAACCGCCCCTTCAACATGCCGGCTGGCTGATGTCAAGCCGCCGATGTCGATGCCCAGTCGCCGGGCAACCGACGAACGCACCTGCCGCTCGTCAAGCCGTTCCCCCTCGATCGCCCAAGAGCGCACCAGGTCGCCGGTCAGAGTGCGCAAGTTGGCCTCCTGCCTATGTTCAAAGCCGAGACTGTCCATGCGGCCAAGTAGATGGCCAAGCTGCTGGCGAGCCTCAAGCAGGCCGGGATAGAGTTCGCCGATGTCCCAGACGAACTCCGGCCAGTTCTTGTTTTCGTGAATCCACATGCCAATCGCCTCAGAAAGTGGGGTGATTATAGCATATATTTGTCCCATTTTATGGGGTGAATATCCTGCTGGACGTCAGCACAACGGCTTGCCGGGTTTGCGGGGGTTAAATGGGCGTCCCCATCTGCAAATAATCCGACCCGGCAAGATTTACTTTGTCATCCAGATAGCGTAGTCCTGAAAAATTATCTTCCGTTTTGATTAGTTTTCAAGCCAGCACTTGGCAATTTGCCATATAAATCACACATGGCTGTATAGACCCTTGCCTGCTTTTTGGCAATATGCTATAATAATGCGCAATTCAATGTTGCAAAAAAGAAATAAATTGAACCAATTGCCGCACATCCTGCCGGAGCCGCTGCTGGCAGATGTGCCCTGGCTGGAAAGCCGGGGATATTCACGCACCCTGCTTAGCAGATATGCCGCCGCTGGCTGGCTGGTGCAGCCAGCCCGGGGGGTCTATCACCGCCCCGGGTTCAGATTGTCTTGGCAGGGCGTGGTTACCTCCCTGCAATCGCTGCTGGGCTATCGGCTGATTGTCGGCGGCAAGACCGCTTTACAGTTGCACGGACACGGTTACTACATATCAGCCCGGGTGCCGCACTTCATTCACCTGTATGGTCCCAAGGCTCCACCCGGATGGCTGCACAAGCTCAATCTCGACCAGCGGTTCGTTTTCCACAAGGCTGAGCGCTTGTTCCCGCCAGGGGATCATTTGCATGCTGAACGGCAGTTGGCAGCCTGGGACAGTGCAACCCAGCGATTTTCCAGCAGTGCCGTGCTGCCCGAACATGCCGAGGCAATCAACTGGGGTGAAAAGGATATGCCGCTGATTGTCTCTCGGCGCGAGCGGGCGGCACTCGAACATCTAGATGACATACCCGCCCGGTCAAGATTCGATGATGTTGGCAATATCCTGGAAAATCTGGTTGCCCTTGATCCGAAGGTGGCCGGCGACTTGCTGTGCCAGTGCCGCAGCATCAAGGTCAAGCGCCTTTTTCTGTGGTTTGCCGAAAGGCATGGGCAGCCATGGTTTGGGAAAATCGATCTCAAGCAAATTGACCTGGGCCGCGGCAAGCGGGCGCTGGTCAAGGAGGATGGATGCTTTGATGCAAAGTATCAAATCACCTATCCCCAGTACATGCTGTATGACGAAATGGAAGAAGATGATCAATAAAGAAGTAATCAAGCAGAGGATGGGATTGCTTTTGCAGTTGCTGCCCCACGTTTATGAGCAGGCAAGTCTGGCTCTGAAGGGAGGCACGGCCATCAACGCAGTGTTGCGCGACCTGCCTCGACTGTCCGTTGATATCGATTTGGCATACGTCAATCTTTCCAGACGCAAGCAAGCCTTGGAGGATATCATCTGCTGCCTGCAAAACATCAGGGAAAAAGCTGGTTTGCAAATGATTGATGCCACATTCTTTGATTTGGGTAGCAAGGGAAAAATGCTGGTCAGGCAATATGGTGTCGATGTGCGCATTGAGGTAAATCAAGTAATGCGTGGCACTGTCTTTGCGCCCCGGCAAGCCTATATTCATGATGCAGCCGCAGCGGCATTCTCCCAGAACGTATACCCGGTAAAAATTCTGGATCCGGATGAGATTTACGCCGGCAAACTGGTGGCCATGCTTGCTCGCAGACATCCGCGTGATCTGTTTGATGTATACCACTTGCTGGCCGACCAAGGTATACACGAACGAATGCTGGACGCATTTATAGTTTACCTGTCGGCAAACAAACGACCGATGCACAAACTGCTTGATTCAGAAAATTCAATGACCGTTAACCAAAGCGCTTATGAATCGATATTGGAAATGATGACAGCAAAGCCAGTATCACGCCAGTATCACGCCAGGAACTTGAGCA
>JAPORI010000041.1:0-285 GCA_026710225.1 Betaproteobacteria bacterium | reverse complement strand
GAAAAATCATTTTGACGCAAATGCAAGAAAGGCACAGAAAGTTCCTGCTTGGCATTGCGCAGGGCAATCCGGACTGGGATCTTGTAGACATCAAAAATGTGCATGACCTGCCAGCACTAAAATGGAAACTGATTAAGGTTGGAAATATGGATGCACAAAAACGCCAAGAACAAATCGATGCCTTGCGGTCAATTTTAGAGAACGCATAAAAGTTTGCCAATGCGAAAAAAGCGTCCCCGGCAGGATTCGAACCTGCGACCCTATTCTTAGGAGGAATATGCTCTA
>JAPORI010000003.1 GCA_026710225.1 Betaproteobacteria bacterium | reverse complement strand
GTTGTTTCTCCCACATGTGCGGATTGCACGCCGGCGCAAAGCCGTCGAGAAACCAGGCATCGGCAGCAAAATCAGCATCTGCCAGCGCGTCGGCTGCATCCTGATAGATCAGGGTGAGCGAAATCCGGCCGCCGCAGTCAACATGATGCCAGCCCGGCCAGCGCGCCGGCAGCCGCTCGATCAGCCAGCCACTCATCAGCGGATCGCAGCCCAATGCCGCATGCGCCTTTTTGATCTGAGCGCGCCCGGCCGGAAAGCCCTCCACTGCCAGATAGTGCAGCCGCGCCTGATCCGGTGCAACTTCGCGCCACAATTGGACGGTAGCCAGAAAGTTCACCCCCAGCCCGAAGCCGAGTTCGGCAACCGTAAAGTTTCCCGACGCGCGGGCAAAGCGCGCCGCCAGATCATTGCCATCGACAAACACCGCCCGGGCAGCGGCCGCGGCAGCAGGCGGATGATAGATGTCAGCAAAGCGCCGGCAGTGCACCCGGCCGTCGCTGATCTCGATTTCCGCCGGCGGCAGGACTCTTTTATTGACTTCCCGCTCGAGACCGCTCATCCGCCGCGGCTGCGCCGCTTCAGGGCGCGCCGCGCCTCCCGATCCTGTTCGCGCTGCTTGAGGGTGGCGCGCTTGTCAAAGCGCTTCTTGCCTTTGGCCAGCGCTACTTCCAGCTTGATCTTGCGCCCGGACGCATAAATGCTCAGCGGCACCAGAGTGTAGCCGGAACGCTGCACCCGGCCGATCAGCCGGCGCAGTTGACTCTTGCGCAGCAGCAACTTGCGGCTGCGGCTCGGCTTCGGCGAAGCGCCGGCATCGATATTGGCCGGCGGGCTGATCCCGCAGTTGAGCAGATAGGCCTCGCCGCGGCGCAGCGCCACCCGCGCCTCACTCATCTGCGCCCTTCCCTCGACAATCCCGCGCACTTCCCAACCGAGCAGACAAATGCCGGCCTCGAAGCGGTCCTCGAAAGAATAATTGTGCGAGGCCTTGCGATTGAGTGCGAAGGTGCGTTGCCCATCCGAGCTGTGCTGACCGGCCCGGGCTGCACCCATTGCCAATCTTTTCCTGCCTACCCGGCGCGCCGGCGGCGCGCCTGAACCGGTTCTTCGGCCAGCGGCCGGTAGATTTCGATCCGATCGCCAGCGCAAACCAAATCGTCAAGGCGGCGCCGAGCACCGAACACGCCGACTAGCTGGAGAGCAAGATCGATTTCCGGAAACCTGTCGCAGATTCCGGATCCGGCAATGACCTGGCCGATCGTCGCCCCCGGTGCGCAATCAACCGGCACCACCTCCTGGCGCTCGGGCCGGGCATAGGCGACTTGCACTTTCATGTCGCCGCCGCCGAATCAAGCCGGGCCGCCTGTTGGGCAAACGAATCGATCATCCGTCCATAGGCGGCGGAAAACAGCGGTGCGAACATCCGTCCCACCACTCCGGATGCAAATTCGTATTCGAGCACGAAATCGACCCGGCTGCCGGTTTCCATCTCGGTGAACTGCCAGTTGCCGCGCAGGAAGGAAAAAGGCCCCCGCACCAGTTCGATGGCGATCGTTAGTTGCTCCGGATCATGGATGTTGGCGGTTGCGAATTCATGGCGCAGCATCCCCTTGCCCACCTGCATCGTCGCGGCAACCTGCTGGCCGGGCCCGCGCTTTACCGTGGTGGCCAGACACCAGGGCAGGAAGGACGGATAGTCCTCGATGCGATCAACAAGCGCATACATCCGGGCAGCCGGATGGGGAACTTCCAGGCTGCGCCTGACTTCAATCACCGCCTGCGTTCAGGATGAATAAGGGTCCACATGGTCGCCGGCCGCGTCACCGGCTTGAAAATCGCTATCGGCTGTCTCCTGATCGCGATGCTGGTCAAAGCGGTTGGCGGACTTGCGGAACTCAAACAGTATCTTGCCCACCGGTCCGTTGCGGTTCTTCCTGATGAACATGGTTATTGATTCCGGGCCATGATCTTCGGCACGAGGTTCATTTTTGTCGATTTCACTGGTTCTTTCGAGAAAGATCACCTGATCAGCATCCTGCTCGATCGCACCGGATTCGCGCAAATCGGAAAGCTGGGGAATTCTCTTGCTGCGTTGCTCGACACTGCGCGACAACTGCGCCAGCGCCAGCACCGGCACTTGCAGTTCGCGCGCCAGCGACTTGAGGCCGCGCGAGATCGACGAGACCTCCAAAGTGCGGTTTTCCTGACGATCCCGATCCGAACCGATCATCAACTGCAAGTAATCAACGATTATCATGCTCAGTGTCCCGCCGGTATTTTCAGCCATGCGCTTGATCCGGCGCGAGCGCGAACGCAGATCGTTGACGGTTAGCATGCTCGATTCATCGATCTGCAGGCCCCATTTGCTGACCTCTTCGTCAGCCTGCATGAAGCGATCCCATTCGGGAGCGGCCAGCTGGCCGGTGCGCATTGCGTGCGAACTGATTCTGGACACCGAGCTCATGATGCGCATCGCCAACTGGCTGGCGGACATTTCCAGCGAAAAGAAGCCCACCCAGCGCTGACGGCCTTCCTCGTCTGGCTTCGAGCAGATTCTGCGCACCAGATCAAGAGAAAACGCGGTCTTGCCGACACTCGGGCGCGCCCCCAAGATGATCAACTCGCCTGGCTGCAAGCCGGCGCAATAGTAGTCAAGCAGACTGTGGCCGGTTATCAACCCGGTATAGGGCAGTTTTTTCTCCTTTACCCGCTGCTGGATGATCTCGAGATTCTTGTGCACATCCCTGACAATCTTGCTGATCTCAAGCAGGCTTGCATCGCGATGATCGCGAAACTTGGAAGCCAGTTCGGATACCTTTTGCTCGGCCTTATCGACTATTTCATCCACCGACAATATTTTTTGTCTGTCTTCCGACCGGTTTGCAGCATTGTCGCGGCGCTGCTGGGCAAGATCGCGAATGGCGCGGGTCTCTTCGATCAGCCGGCGCAGCACCGCTATCTCACGCACGGTGCGCGCATACTGGGCGAAGTGCGGATAAAAATCCGCCTGCTGCTGCATATCAAGCAGGTATTCGCGGCCACCGATCTCGGCCAACTTGTCTACCCCGGCAAGCGATTCAGCAACCGTAGCCATATCAGCTACCGTATTGTGCTTGTTGTAGAGCATGTCGATGTGCTGGTAGATCAACTGGTGGCGGGCCAGGTAAAAGTCATCGTGGCTAAGGCCGCCGTCGGGAAGTTCATCGAACTTGGCGTTGTCGGCCAGCAGCACTCCGATGACGATTCGTTCCGCCTCAGCCGAATGCGGCATCAACTCCGCAGCCACATCCTGATCGCTGACGATATCCGCTTCCATCACTAGTCGCCTCCGGCTAGGCCTGGCTGCGCCGGGCCAGTGCCCGCCAAGGCAGGCTATTGGGATTGCCAGCCGGCAGGCGGGCGATCTGGGCGTCAGCGAGCACCGGCTCGCCGCCGCAAACCAGGAACAGGTCGCAGCCGGCGGCAGCTGCCCGGCCCACCCTTTGCGCTACTTCCAGATCGCCGCAGGCGGCCGCGTCCATCACCAGATCATCGGTGAGCACCGGCCCGGCAAAGCCCAGCTTGCCGCGCAGCACATCCTTGATCCACACCTGCGAATAGGTGGCCGGACAGTTTTCAACTTGCGGATAGATGACATGGGCGAGCATTACGGCAGCGAGCAATTTGCGTTCGATCAAGGATGCGAAAGGCAGTATATCAGCAGCCTCGATTTGGGCAAGGCTGCGTTCGTCAACTGCCGCACCGGCATGGGTGTCGTCAGCCGCCCAGCCATGGCCGGGAAAATGCTTGCCGACCGCGCCCATCCCGACCGAGGCCAGGCCGGCACACATCGCCATGCCCAGCGCGGCAACCGCTTGCGGACTGCCCGAAAATGACCGATGGCCAATCACCTGGCTGCGACCGTGATCCAGATCAAGCAGCGGCACGAAACTCAAATCGATGTCGGCACCGGCCAGGCTGGCGGCGATTTGCTCGCCGCGAGCGAGTGCCGCGGCAAGCGCCGCTTCTGGCTCGCTTGCAAACATCTTGCCCAGTTCGCTCGCCGGCGCAATAAGCTCGAAATCCGGCGGCCCGAAGCGCTGCACCCGGCCGCCTTCCTGATCGACTGCAACCAGCAGCGGCCGCGGCGCAACCGCGCGGATGTCGGCAACCAGTCGCGTCAACTGGGCCATGCTTTCGTAGTTGCGGGCGAACAGGCACACCGCCCCCACCGCCGGCAGGTGCAGCCGCGCCTTGTCGGCTTCGGACAAGACGGTGCCGTCGATCCCGACCATCACCGTTGCCGAAAAATCTTCACTGACCATTGGCTTGCTCGATAACTGCAACCGCAACCACCGTCGCATCGGTGTCGCTGATCGAAAGGTGACTGGCGGTGATGGCACGATCAGCCAGCAGCGATGCCAGCGGCGCGGCCAGACGGAATGAAGGAGCGCCAAGCTGATCGCGAACAACTTCAATCGCCTGCAAGGTCGCCGGCGGCCGCAAGCCGGTGCCAATCGCCTTGGCGAACGCCTCCTTGGCGGCAAAGCAAGTCGCCAGCCGCCGCCGGCGCGCGGCCGCCGCACTGGGCAGCTGGGCGCGCTCGGCTGCACCGAGCAGCCGCGCTTCAAGCCGCTCGCCATAGCGCGCGTGCAACTGGCCGATGCGCGCCACTTCAACCAGATCGATGCCGATGCCGGCGATCATATCCGGGCAGCAGCGCGCATGTCGGCAACTGCCTGACGCAGGCCGGAAAAAATCGCATCGGCAACTATGCTGTGCCCGATATTGAGTTCGGCCACACCATCGATCGCGGCAATCGGCGCGACATTGGCTACGGTCAGGCCATGCCCGGCGTTTACCTTGATGCCCAGCTTGCCGGCAAGCCGAGCAGCAGCAGCAAGACGCGCCAACTCCTTGGCCTGGGCATCGGCATCGGCAAACAGATTGGCATAGGCACCGGTATGCAACTCGACTGCCGCGGCACCGCAAGCGGCAGCCGCTTCAACCTGCCCGCTTTGCGGTTCGATGAACAGCGAAACCTCGATGCCGGCACCGGAAAGTCTGGTTACCGCCGCGGCGATCGCCGCAGCGTTGTTCACCACATCGAGTCCGCCCTCGGTGGTCAGCTCCTGGCGCCGCTCCGGGACCAGGCAGACTGATTTGGGTGCGCTGGTTGCGGCAATGGCAATCATTTCCTCGGCGATCGAAACCTCCAGATTAAGCCAGCTGCCGGTCGCATCGGTGATGGTTGCCAGATCGCCATCGCGAATGTGGCGGCGGTCCTCGCGCAGATGGGCGGTAATGAAATCGGCACCGCCGGCTTCAGCCTCGCGCACCGCCCGGGCCAAATCCGGATAGTCGACCTTGCGCAGGGCGCGCAAAGTCGCAACATGATCTATGTTCACTCCCAGCAGCATCGCCTCGACCAGTTATTTTCCCACGCCGGCGATGATTTGTTCCGGGCTCAGATCGGGAAAGGTCGCATAGCTTGCATCGGCGCCGATCTGATCGTGGTTTTCACCCACTCCGATCACGAACAGGCCGGCGGCATGCGCGGATGCAGTGCCGGCGTGCGAGTCCTCGATCACCACCGCACCATCCGGATCGCAGCCGATGGCGGCCAGCGCCCGCAAATAGGGATCGGCGGCCGGCTTGGCATCCGCCTTGCCGTCGTTGGCGATCCAGCCCCTTATGTAGCGATCGGCATCGAGTGCGGCAAGCGTCGCGGCAACCGCATTGGGCAGCGAGTTGCTCACCACATACTGGCTGCGGCCTTCGCCGGCAAAGCGCTGCAAGGCGGCAAACGACGCGGCAATCGGCCGGGTGTCGGCCAGCAGCGGGATCAGGTGCCTGTCGACTTGCGCCGAAAAGGTTGGGTAGTCCGGCACGCCTTGATAGCGTTCACACAGATACTGATAGGCGGCCGGCCGCGCTTGGCCGATCAATTCGCGGCCGCGGCTGGCGCTGATGCCGTGTTCGGCCAGGGCGGCAACGGTTGCCGCCGAATGGAAATCCTCGCTGTCGGCAAGCGTCCCGTCCAGGTCCCACAGCACTGCGCGCAACTTGGCACTCATTGGCCCGGCTGCCGGCCGCCACCGGTCTCGAGCAGGTTGAGGCGGGCCAACTGACCGGGACGGGTGTGCCAGCCGCGCCGCACCACAACCCGCAGATCAAGATGGGTGCGCCGGCCGGCAAAGCGCTCGAAGCGACGGCGGGCGGCGGTGCCGATCCGCTTAATCATCGTGCCGCCGGCACCGACCACGATCGCCTGACAGGAGGGCCGATCAACGACTATGTCGGCGCTGATGCGCAACGCCCGGCCGTTGCCGCCGGAATTTATGCCGCGCAACTCGACTGCGACGCTATAGGGAAGTTCATCTCCGAGCAATCGGAACAGTTGCTCGCGCACGAATTCGGTAGCGAAAAAGCCCTCGTCCATGTCGCTGATCATCCCCTTGGGAAACAGCCGGCCGGATACCGGCAGCAGGCGAACCAGCTCAGCGACCAACGCCGGCACCCCCTCGCCGGTCTTGGCCGAGATCGGAACGCAGGCGGCAACCGGCCGCCACTGGCACACTTGCTCGATCGCCGGCAGCAGCAGGCTGCGATCGCCGATCAGATCGATCTTGTTGAACGCGATCACCAGCGGCACCGAGCGGGGAACCTTGAGCGCAACGCTGCGATCGGCGGCGGCGATCCGGCTGCCGGCAATCACCAGCAGGCAGGCATCGGTGCCCGGCAGCGCCCGTTCGGCGCGCCGCCGCAAACTGGCGTTGAGGCTGCCGCTGTGTTCGGTCTGCCAGCCGGGAGTGTCGAGAAAGATCATCTGGGCGCCGGGAACTTCGGCAATGCCGCGCACGCAGTAGCGGGTGGTCTGCCGGCGCCGGGAAACTATCGACAGCTGCGGACCCAGAATCCGGTTGAACAGGGTTGATTTGCCGACATTGGGCCGCCCGGCAATGGCGATGAAACCGGCTTTCACTCGGGTGCGCCTGATTCGAGCCGATCCAGCATCCGGCGCGCTGCGGCCAATTTGGCACCGCGCAAGGTGGCGGCGGCACCGTGGCTACTGAGGGTGCCGATCTTGCAGACAACCTCGTAGGCACCCGGCGAATTGGTCGCAATCTGATACTGCGGCCCGGCTTGGCCCGGCTTTTCGTAGCGCTCCTTGAGCGCGCTCTTGGCGTCGCGCTGCCACAATTGCTCGCCGAGCTGATCAATCAGCGGCGCATACAAATCCTCGACGCAGCTGCGCACTGCCGCCGCGCCGCCGTCGAGCAGCACCGCACCTACCAGCGCCTCGAGCACGGTAGCAAGCTTGCGCACTCCAAAACTGCCCGGCACCCAAGCCGGCAGCTGCAAGTGTTCGGCGACTTGCGCCAGAATGCGATTGGAGGTAAGCAGGGAAGCGGCCCGCGCCTTGTCGGCGAGGCTGCGATCCGGGTGCTCATCAAGCATCTGCACCAGCGCCAGCGCCAGCGCCCGATCACCCAGCCAGGCCAGCCGGCGGATCTGATCCGGACTGCCGGTCAAGGCCGGAACCGCCAGTTGCGGGTCGGCGAAGCGATGCGGAAAGGCCGGCGGCAACTCAGCCATTTTGCGGCTCGGGCGACTGCGGCGGCAGCAGCAGATATCTGTGGATGCGCTCGAGCACTGTATCGCACGCATCGGCCAATTCACCGCCGGCACCGACGCCGGTAATCGACCAGCATTGCTGCGGCGGCGGCGCCAGATCATCGACTGGCTGCGGCAAATCATCAAGTTGCAAGGAAGCGCCGCTGCGCGCCAGTTCAACTCCGGAAACCACCAGCCGCACTGCCGGTCCAACCAGATTGGCGCGGGGAACGAAGCCCCAGAAGCGGCTGTCGTTGCTGCGGTGCCGGTTGTCGCCCATCACCAGATAGTGATCGTCGGGCACCCGGCAGCGCAGGCGCTCGTAGCCGGCCGGGTCAATCTCAACCCGGCAGCCGTCCGGCGGCCGGAAGCGCGCCCGGTGCGCGTTGGCATCGGTAAGCAGCAGCGGCAGCCAGCCGTTTTCGTTGCCCTCCCAGTAAAGCTGGGCACTCTTGGTCGGTTTGCCGCCCAGCAGCGGCGCTTCGTACTGGTAGTCGGCAGCCGCCGGACCGATCAGTTCGAAACGTGATCCGGCAACATCAATCCGGTCGCCGGCAATCGAGAAGTCCTCACCGGCTAACGCGACGATCCGCTTGATGTAGAAGACGCCCTCGTCTTGCGGAAAGCGAAAGACGACGATCTCGCCGCGTTCGGGTGCTCGGCCGGCAGTTATCCGCTCATCGAGCACCGGCACCCTGAGCCCGTAACTGCGCTTGTTGACCGCTACCACCTCCCATTTGCGCAGGGTCGGTTCCATTGACGAGGAGGGAATCCAGAAGAACTCGTAGAACACCACCCGCCAGATGGTGATCGCAATGATGATGATCGCATTCGAGCGCCAGAAGCCGATCCGCTCGCGCATCCTCGGTGCCGGATTGCGGCCGCCGGCAACCGCCAGCGCCAGCCAGATCGCGACCAGGGCCAGGGAAAGATAGACGAAGATTTCATCCATCGTCGCCGCCACCGCTGCCCAGCACCGAGAGAAAGGCCTCCTGCGGCAACTCGACGCTGCCAATCATCCGCATCCGCTTCTTGCCACGCTTTTGCCGCTCGAGCAGCTTGCGCTTGCGGGTGACGTCACCGCCGTAGCACTTGGCCAGGACATTCTTGCGCAGCGCCTTGACCGTCTTGCGGGCGATTATCTTGCCGCCGATCGCCGCTTGCACCGGAATCTCGAACTGCTGGCGGGGGATCGCCTGCACCAGCCGCTCGGCCAGATCGCGGCCGCGCTTTTCGGCCTGGGCGCGAACCACCAGCACCGCCAGCGGCTCGACCCGATCGCCGTTGACAAGAATGTCGAGGCGAACGATGTCGGCCGGGTTGTAGCCGGCCAATTCGTAGTCGAGCGATGCGTAGCCGTGGGTGGCGGCGAGCAGTTCGCCAACGAAGCCGGTAACCAGTTCGGCCAGCGGCAGCCGCCAGCGCATCAGCGCCTGATTGCCGGTCTGCTCGATGCCGGTCTGCACCCCCCGCCGGGCGACGCACAACTGGATCACCGCTCCGATCATCGAATCCGGCACCAGGACGGTAGTGTCGGCAATCGGCTCCCTGATCTCCTTGATCCGATCTGGCGTCGGCAGCTGCGAAGGCGTGTAGATCATCTCGATTGCGCCGGAGGAAAGTTCGACCTCGTGGGTGACACTCGGGGCGGTAATCAGCGATTCAACATCATGCTCGCGGGACAAGCGCTCCTGAACGATCTCCATGTGCAGCATGCCGAGAAACCCGCAGCGCAGGCCCTGGCCGAGCGCCGGCGAAGACTCCGGCTCGACCTCGAGCGCCGAATCGTTGAGACGAAGGCGCTCGAACGCCTCGCGCAGCTGCGGGAAGCGGTCCGATTCGGTCGGATAGAAACTGGCATAAAGTTGCGGCCGCATCCTCTGGAAACCGGGCAGCGGATCAGCGGCGGCGGCGCTGGCCAGGGTAACCGTGTCGCCCACCCGCGCCTGGGCCAGATCCTTGATGCCGGCGACCACATAGCCGACTTCGCCGGCAGCAAGACGCTCGCACGGCGTCGCCTTCGGGGTGAAGCGGCCAACCACATCAGCGATGCGGCTGGTGCCGCCGGACATGAAGCTGATCTTGTCGCCCTTGTTCAGGCTGCCGTCAACGATGCGCAGCAACACCACCACGCCGGCGTAGGCGTCAAACCAGGAATCGACCACCAGCGCCCGCAGCCGGCCAGTTGCATCACCAGCCGGCGGCGGAATCCGCTCGCCGATCGCATCGAGCAACTCGCCAACTCCGCTGCCGCTCTTGGCCGAGCACAGCAGCAGGCCGTCGGTGTCGATGCCGATGATATCGCGGATCTGGGCGGCAGCCCGATCGACATCGGCAGCCGGCAAGTCAATCTTGTTTAGCACCGGGATTATCTCGAGCCCCTGACTGACCGCCTTGTAGCTGTTGGCGACCGTCTGCGCCTGCACTCCCTGGGCGGCATCGACCACCAGCAGGGCGCCCTCGCAGGCGGCCAGCGAGCGGGACACCTCATAGGAAAAGTCGGCATGGCCGGGCGTATCGATCAGATTGAGACGCAACTGGCGGCCGGCTGCATCCTGGTGCAGCAGCGACGCGGTCTGCGCCTTGATCGTGATCCCCCGTTCGCGCTCGATATCCATGTTGTCAAGCACCTGGCTGGTCATCTGGCGATCTTCCAGCCCCTTGCAGGCGCGGATGAAGCAGTCAGCCAGCGTCGACTTGCCGTGATCAATGTGGGCTATTATGGAAAAATTGCGTATCTCGCGCACGACTTAGCCCATAGATTCTAGCTTATCGCCCGCTTTTACCCACAGTAAAATAATTTATGCTACAATTTCGCCCGGCGTCGGTCAATCGGTCGGTGCGCCTCCTCAAGGAAACAAAAAATGAACACTAAGAAAACCAATCTCGTGGCGCTGGCCAAGAAGGAAAAGGTGAAGTGGGTGGATTTGCGCTTCACCGACCTGGCCGCCAAGATGCATCACGTGACTCTGCCGGTGCACAAGTTCACCGACTCTCTGATCAAGCAAGGCAAGCCTTTTGACGGCTCGTCGATCCCCGGCTGGAAGGGCATTGAGGACTCCGACATGGTGCTGATGCCGGATGCGGCCACCGCCTTCGTCGACCCGTTCTACGCCGAGCCCACCCTGGTGGTGCTGTGCGACATCTACAACCCGGACGGCACTTCCTACAACCGCTGCCCGCGTGGAGTATCGCAGCGAGCCGAAAGCTTCCTCAAGAAGTCGAGAGTCGCCGATGCCGCCTACTTCGGTCCCGAGCTGGAGTTCTTCGTCTTCGACGCGGTGCGCTGGAAGTCGGAAATGGGCATGTCTATGTACGAGATCATCTCCGGCGAATCAGCCTGGGGCACCGACGACGAGGTTGATGCAATCGGTCACCGCCCCGGGGTCAAGGGCGGCTACTTCCCGGTACCGCCGGTTGACTCGTTGCAGGACCTGCGCTCGGAGATGTGCAGCGTCTGCGCCCAGGTCGGCATCGAGCCGGAGGTGCACCACCACGAGGTGGCAACCGCCGGCCAGTGCGAGATCGGCACCCGGATGGGAACCGCAACCACCCGCGGCGACCACTCGCAGATCTACAAGTACATCGTCCGCAATGTCGCCCATCAGGCCGGCAAGACCGCGACCTTCATGCCCAAGCCGATCCACGGCGACAACGGCAACGGCATGCATGTCCACCAGTCGCTGGTAAAGGGCGGCCGCAACCTGATGGCCGGCAACAAGTATGCCGGGCTGTCCGAGACCGCCTTGTACTACATCGGCGGGATTCTCAAGCACGCCAAGGCGCTCAATGCCTTTTGCAACCCGACCACCAACTCCTACAAGCGGCTGATTCCCGGTTTCGAGGCGCCGACCATCCTGGCCTACTCGGCCCGCAACCGCTCGGTATCAATCCGCATTCCCCATGTTGCCGACACCAAGCAGCGGCGCATTGAGGTGCGTTTCCCGGACCCGACCGCCAACGGATACCTGGCCTTTGCCGCAATGATGCTGGCCGGAATCGACGGCATCAAGAACAAGATAACGCCGGGCAAGCCCAAGGACATGGACATGTACTCGCTTTCCGAGATCGAGGCCGCCAAGCTCAAGCAGGTCTCCTCGACCCTCACCGAAGCGCTGTTCGCACTCGACCAGGACCGCAAGTTCCTCACCGACAGC
>JAPORI010000131.1 GCA_026710225.1 Betaproteobacteria bacterium | reverse complement strand
CAAATGACGGCGACATCCTGATTGCATCCACTCTACAAGGAAAACTCCCGGAAATGGATGCTTCGATCTTTGCCAACAACAGAGCCAGGGATTTTCTCAGGCACTACGGCTACCAGTCGCTTGCTGACGCACAGATTGCCGAAATTGGCGACAAAGATCTGATGCTTGCCTACCTGAATCTGTTTGACGCACCGGCCAACAGCGACTACTTCCCTTACCTTGAAAGCAATGCACCACTTGCTTTCTTTCTGAAAACCATATATGTCCTGAATCTTTTGCCAACCTTGGATTTGCCAGTGCTTGAAATCATCTCCGGGCGCCACTTCGACAGCGAAGCCGATCTGATGACGGAGAAACATCTGCAAATCAAGACAGAGGCATTTACAGCCCAGAACCTGTATCGGAGCCGGTGGCAACCAGACTCGCAGATGCAGGAAACGCTTGAAGAACTGAACACGCTCGACTGCGCTACCGAATCAGGACAAAAGAACGCCATGCAAGCAATCAGAGTCCTTTTTGACGCCCTGATGCCGTTTACATCGGCCGAACAGATGCAGGAGGTCTGGGACATGATCGAGCAAAGTGCCTGCGCCCGAATTCTGCTGGCGGCCGACAACGCATCGGAAAGCGCCTTGATTACCAGGCTGATGCGCAGCATCTCGCAACGCAACTACCGGCAGATGATCGAAACCGGCGAACGCTTGCTGAATTTGACAGAAACATACGGAATCTCTCAGCCGGAATACAGACAAATCGCATTCATGACCGTCCTTGCCGGCCACTACGGAATAGGCAACTACGCAACCGTAGCCGGCTACCGGAAACTGGAAGGGCTATCCGCGACCGTCGGACACGCGGAAAAGATGCTGCGCGCCGCCGCCGGCCGGCATCTGGGGGAAAAGAGTAGCTAGCAGTTATCCCGCCCCCAAAAGTTATACCCTCGGCAAATAAAAAGTCCAAGCATTCCCAGAAGGTCAAAATCGCTAAAAAGCGTCAATTTCCAGACGGGCAGATAACCAGCATCCGGCAAGATGCCGATCGCGGCACGCCGCTGGATGAACTGGTGCGGAAATTTGGGCTGTGTCTTTTTCATCATGCAAGTCTTTTTACGGAAAGGGGGCATTGGTTCTTGCACACAAAATTCTAGACAGCGCCTCCCTTTACACTGCGGTGCCACCCACCACCAGTTCGTCAACCTTGCAGGTTGGCTGTCCCACTCCGACCGGCACCCACTGGCCGTTCTTGCCGCAGGTGCCGATGCCCGGATCGAGCGCGAAGTCGTTGGCGACCATGCTCAGTTTCTGCATCGCTTGCGGACCGTTGCCAATCACGGTCGCTCCCTTGATTGGCGCGCCGATCTTGCCGTTTTCGATCAGGTATGCTTCCGAAGCGCTGAAAACGAAATTGCCGTTGGTTATGTCAACCTGCCCGCCGCTGAAACTCTTGCAGAACACGCCTTTCTTTACCGAGGCGATCACCTCTTCCGGTTCGTGGTTGCCGGCCGGCATGTAGGTATTGGTCATGCGCGGCATCGGCAGGTGCGCATAGGACTCGCGCCGGCCGTTACCGGTCGGCGCGGTTGCCATCAGCGACGCGTTCATTGCGTCTTGCATGTAGCCTTTCAAAATGCCGTTCTCGATCAGGACATTGCAGGCGGAAGGGATTCCCTCGTCGTCGCACGAAAGAGAACCGCGTCGGCCGTCGAGGGTGCCGTCGTCGCACACGGTTACCGCCGGATGGGCGACCTGCTCGCCTACCCGGCCGGAAAAGGCTGACTGACCCTTGCGGTTGAAGTCTCCTTCCAGACCATGCCCGACCGCTTCGTGCAGCAAAATGCCCGCCCAGCCGTTGCCGAGCACCACCGGCATGGTTCCGGCTGGTGCCGCCCGGGCGGCCAGCTTGACGCCGGCTTCCCGGATGGCTTCTTCGGTTGTCTTTTGCAGCAGCTGTTCGTCTTCGAGAATCCGGCTGTCGCGGCCGCCGAAGCCGGCCATGCCGGTTTCGGTGCGGTTGCCTTCGGCCAGGATCGCCTGAATCGAGATGCGCACCATCGGCCGGATGTCGGCAAAGCTTTCCCCGTCGTGACGGATGATGAGTACCGTCGAGTGACCAAGCGCCAGACTGGCCTGGACATCGACCAGTCGGTTGTCGGCGGCTCGGGCCAGCTCGTTGATTCTGGCCAGCAGGGCGGTCTTGACCGCATCGGGGCCGGCGATCGGATTGCCCAGCCGATAGCGGGGAACGAAGCGGCCGGCCACCCCCGGCATCGCTATCTTTTCCCGGCCGCCGCTGCGCACTGCCGCACCCACCGCGCTGCGCATTCGAGCCAGGGAGGCGGCGTCGATCGAATCGGCGTAGGCAAGCGAACTGGCAGTGCCGGCCAGGGCGCGCAGCGCCATGCCCCGGATTGCCGAGAAGTTGCCGGTGCGCACCTTGCCGTTTTCGAGCATCCAGGCTTCGGTCGCCCCCGCTTGCAGGTAGAGGTCGGCGCAGTCGCAGCCGGTGGCCGCGGCGCCGGCTGCCACGCGCAGCTGCTCGATATCCAGATCGCTGTCGGCAAGCAATTCCTGCCGCGCCTGGGCGGCGATCGACTCGACAGCGGCGGTCACAGTCTTCGGCCCTGCAAAGCCGGCAGTTTTTTGCGGCATGCGGCACTCAGGGAGTGGTCGATGGTTGCAAAGAAAACTCCCGGCTCGCGGTCCGCGCTGGTCAGGATATCTCCCCACGGCGAGATCGCCATGCTGTGTCCCCAGGTGCGCAGGCCGCCGCCGTGGGTACCGCACTGGGCGGCGGCCAGAACGAAGCACTGGTTCTCGATCGCCCGCGCCCGCAGCAGCGACTCCCAGTGGGCGGCACCGGTTGGTTCGGTGAAAGCGGCGGGGGCGGTTATCAAGTCGGGCTGATTCAGGGCGCGGTAGAGTTCGGGAAAGCGCAAATCGTAGCATATCGAAAGACCGATCCGTCCCAGATCGGTGTCGACCGCTGCCGGCTGCGACCCGGCGGTGCACACCAGCGCTTCGTCATAATCGCGATCCGCGCCGGCGAAACTGAACAGGTGAATCTTGTCGTAACGATTGAGCAACTTGCCGTCCGGGCCATAGACCAGACAGGAGTTGAAGACCTTGCCGCTCTCATCGGAGTGCAGCGGGATCGAACCGCCGACGATATGGATGCGATGCTCGCCCGCCTTGCTCGCCAGCAGCCGCTGCGCCGGCCCTTCTCCCGGCTGTTCGGCGGCGGCGAGCTTGGTGTGCACATTGGCGTCCATGCACAGCCACAACTCCGGCAGGCACACCAGTTGCGCACCGCCGGCGGCGGCGACATCGATTGCCGATCCGGCCGCAGCCAGATTGGCATCCGGATTTGCCCCCGATTCCATCTGGCACAGGGCCGCCTTGAAACTGGTTTGGGCATCGCTCATGATGCTGATGGTGCCGGTTCGGCTTCTTTGGGTGTGGTTGCTGGTTCGGTGGCAGCCGGCTCGTCGTCGTTGACGATCTGCGGATCGTCCCAGGGGCCGGTTATCGAGTAGCCGACTTCCATCGGCTTGATGATCGGCTTGCCGGCGATGTTGTCGAAGAAGAACAGGATGCCGGCGAAGAGCGGGTTGAACAGGCTGGCGCCGGCGGTGAAGATCTCGTTGGAGTTGTGCACGATTGCCCTTGCCTTGACATCGTAGGTTTCGTCAACCAGGTTTGTCGATCCGCTGATGATCAGGCTGATGTCATCACCGTCCAGCCGCAGATCGCGAAAATGGGCGCGGCCGTCGACAAATTCGATCTGGCCGGACGCGTCATCGAAGTTGATGCCCTGCTCGCCGAGTTCGAGGAAGCCGAGGGTAAGCAGGGTGAACGGCGAGAACAATCGGGTGACCTTGGCGCCGCCTCCTTCCAGCTGGTTCATCCGAAAGTCGCTAGCGGCAAAGGCAATGGTGCCGGCAAGCGACTGGTAGTGGGGCTTGTACAAGGCGCCGCGCCAGTGCAGTGTACCGCCGACGGTTATCTGGCCGTCGCTTACTTCATCCTCGAAGCCAAGGTGATCAAACAGTTGCTGCATGTTGGCCTGGGGAACCGTCAGGGTGATTTGTGAATCCGGTTCTCCGTGCATGGCGCTTTGGCCGCTGATGAATACCGTGCTTCCCGGCGCGATATCGATTTCGAATTTCTCCAGCAGCCAGCGTTCATCCTGCGGCCGGCCGGCCAGCCGCACGGTCGGCAGGCGGATGGCGCCGATAGTGATGCTGGTGCCGTGCATCACCAGCGGCGGCAGTGATCCGGTCGGGCTGCCCACAGTTACCGTTGCAACCGGAGCAGGAATTGCGTCAGCAGTTTCTTGCTGCTGGTTGCCGGGGGCGGAGTTGAGCCGGGCAATCGATACGGTGACGGTGGCTCCGATTCGATTCAGTTGCGCGGCGGTGCCATCGCTTTCAATCGCGATGACGGTAACAGTTGCATCGGCAGTAATCCGGGCGACGACATCGCGATGAGGCTGACCGAACAGTTGCGCCGATGCCGCCCTCAGGGTTACCGCAACCGGGGCAGTGCCGCCGCCGGGCAGTTCGCCCAGCCAGGATACCAGCGCGTCCAGATCGGCTTCGGCGACTCTGGCGGCCACTCGTACTGCCGGACTTGCGCCGGCTGCCGGCAGGGCGGCGGCACCGATGGCGATGGCGGTGTCGCCGCCACCGATCTGGCCGCGCAACAATCCGTTTGCATAGTTGATGGCCAGTTCTTCCTCGCCGATTTCGATGCGCAGGTTGGTCGATTCTTCGGCTGGCTTGGCCAGCGGTATCGGCAGATCAACGCGGGTGCCGCGCAGGTTCGAGGTCAGGGCCAGATCCTGGCCGTCATAGGCGAGTTTCCAGGCACTGGTGCCGGCCATCGGCAGCAACGAAGAGTCGATTTCCATCCGGGCAAGGGTGTCGCCGATGTCGAATGCTCCGGCCATCTCGAAGCGACTGCCGCTGTCACCAATATTGAGACTGACTCGTACCGGCGTATCCCACAGCGATGCCCGGGCGATGCCGGTGACGCCGGCAGCGCTGTATCTGAGATTGCCGCGCAGTTTTTCCAGCTTGGCCGGGAAATCATCCCAGGCCAGTTGCGTATCGATCAGATCGAGCCGCCCATCGATGGCGATCGGATCGTCGGTGTCCAACGGAATCGCCAGCCGCAGGACGGTTTGCTGCCGGCCACTTAGCAGCAGTTGCGGATAATCTTGCAGTTGCGTTGCGGTAGCCGGCAGCGTTTTGAGCAATTCGTCGAGTTGCCGGTCGGCGAAGTCGATGTTGCCGGCTATGTACAGGGTGCCGGGGATTACCTGCATGTCGTCGATGACTGCCAGCGCCCGGCTGGTCGGCGCACCGGCGATCCGGGCATTGTCCACCGCTACATTCAGGCGCGCTCCGTCGATTTCCACCCGGCCGGATGCATCGGCAACTGGCGGGTAGCCTTCCAGATAGTTCAAGGTTGCGCTGGCGAATCCGATTTGCAGCAGGAACTTGCCGGATGCATCATCGTGCCAGGGAAAGTCTTGCGGGTCGCCGGCGATGACCAGGGTGTTGACCAGCGCACTGGTCGCCTGCAAGTCTTCGCGCAGCAAGGTTAGCACCGCATCACCCAGGTCATCGGGCAGCAGTTGCGCGGCGACCGGAAAGTTGACGCTCGGCGCGTAGGCGGCCAGACTCATGGTCAATCCCTGCTCGCCGCCGGCCATGATCATCTGTCCGGCCAGCGCGCTTCCCGGTGCAGTAGCGCGCAAGTCGGTGAATTCGCCGCGCCAGTTGTCGCCCTCGATGCGGAAGTTGCCGCCGGCGGCAGCTTTCTCCAGCGCCAGCTTTGTTCCGAGGATGTGTTCGGGAACCTGTGCTTCCAGATCGCGGCTGCGCAACTTCCACAGTCCGGCGGCCTGTTCGTTTTGCAGGCTGATGGTCGCCTCCGCCTCGATGCTGGCATGGCGGATGCGGCTGCGGTAGTCTTGCTCGCCCAGAGCCAGCCCGTATCCTTCGCCGGTGACGATTAACCGGTGCTCGTTGTCTTCGCCGACGCTTCCCCAGGCTTGAATGTTGGCACTGGTTGCCTGCGCCGGCCAGCCGAGGATGTCCATGATGAAGTTGAACGATTCGGTTTGCGAATTCAGGTACCAGTTGATATCCGGCTGGTTGCGCTCGTCGAAGGCGAGATTGGCGCGCAGGTAGAGATCGTTGCTGTGCATCGCCAGAACATAGGTCTGGTTGTCAAGGTTGGGAAAGGCGCTGATGTCGATGCCTTCGAAGGCAAGTTGTTCGCGTCCGGGCCGGCTGAGTACCAGCTTGGTGTCGTGCAGGACGAGCCGAAACGGCGGCAACTCGCTGCCGATTTGCAGCAGTCCGGTCACATCAAGCATCTCGTCGGAGGTGGTGGCGAAGTCGGCCAGGGTTATGTTGCCGTGCTCGTCCATGGTCAGCGACAAGACGGTGCCGGACACGAACAGATCGGGCACTATGTCGCGGTAGTCAAGGACGATGCCGGCGCTGTCGGCGCTCAGCGAGTTGCTTTCGTCGCCCTTGCCGACTGCAAGGTTCGGGCCGATCACTTTCAGGTATATTCCCGACCAGTCGATGCTCAGCGCGACATCCTGATAACTGATGGTTGCACTCTGGCGCAGGTGGCGGCTGATTTGCAGCGACAGGCTTTCGATTTCCTCCTCCAGCCGCGGTTCCAGATAAAGTGGCAGCACCAGCCAGCGCAAGCCGGCGGTAAGACTCAGCAGGATCATTACCGTCCAGCCGGCCGCAGCCGGCATCATCCGAAAAACGCGCATCGGCAGATTGGTGGCCAGTCTATGGCGCGGGCAGGACGAGACCCAGCTGCTTTAGCCGATCAGAAAACTCGTTGTGGATGCGGGCCAGCGATTGTGTGCAGTCGCCTTCAAAGCGCATGATCAGGCTCTTGGTGGTGTTGGAGGCGCGCACCAGCCCGAAGCCGTCTGGCCATTCGGCGCGCAGCCCGTCGATGGTGATGATTTTTTCCGGCGCACTTGCAAAGCCCGGGTTGGCGAGCAATTCTTCTACCAGTTCGGCCGGCGGCGGAGACTCCGCCGGCAAGTCGATCTTGATTTCCGGTGAAGCCGGCGCGTCCGGGATTTGGGTGAACAGTTCGGTTGCCGATTCGTGGCCGGCAGCCAGCACCGCCAGTTTCACTGCCGCCAGCAGCGCATCATCGAAGCGCCAGCGGCCCTCGTGGAAGAACATGTGGCCGGACAGCTCGCCGCCGAGGCGGGCGGCACTTTTTTCCATCTCCTGTTTGACGAAGGAATGGCCGGTGCGGCACATCACCGGTGTGCCGCCGCGCTCGGCTATGAAGTCGCCCACCAATCGCGAACACTTGACATCATAGACGATCTTCTCGCCGGGGTTGGCGGCCAGAAAGTCGCGAGCCAGCGCCATCAGCATTCGGTCCGGATAGATGATCCCGGATCCGGGCAGGGCAACCCCAATCCGATCGCCGTCACCGTCAAAGGCGATCGCCATCTCCGCCTGCTCGCGATCCATTGCCGCGATCGCATCGGCGAAGTTTTTTGGATCGGCCGGATCGGGATGATGGTTGGGAAAGGTTCCGTCCACCTGCTCGTAAAGCGGCACCACTTCGCAGCCCAGCCGCTCCAGCGCGGCCGGCGCCAGGGGTCCGGCGGCGCCATTGCCGCAGTCAACCACCACCCTTACCGGTCGCGCCAGCGATCGGCCGGCAAGCAGATCGGCAAGATAGGAATCGATGATCTGGCTGTTGCTGCTGTGCTCGCCGGCACCGCCCCGGCGGCTGGTCAGCCGCTTTTCGGTAATCAGCAGGAAAAGTTGCTGGATCTCGTCGCCGGCCAGGGCCGAACCGCCGAGCATCATCTTGATGCCGTTGTATTGCACCGGGTTGTGGGAGCCGGTTACCATCGCGCCGTTGCCCTCGGCGAGTTCACATGCCGCCCAGTACAAAGCCGGCGTCGGGCACAGTCCGATGTCGATGGTGTCGAGACCCGCCTGATTGATGCCGGTGGCCAGCGCCTGGGCCAGAGAGGGACTCGACTGCCGGCCGTCGCGCCCGATCGCCAGCCGCCGAACCCCGACTGCCAGCGCCTTGGTCGCCAGCGCCGATCCGATCAGGGTGGCGGTCTCCTCGGTCAGCTGCTCGCCGACGATGCCGCGCACATCATAGGCGCGGAATATCTCCCGGGGCAGCGTTTCAGCCTTCATAGAAACTCTTGAGCCGCTGCGGCAGCCAGCTGCCCCGGCCGGGGAAGGGGCCGGTTACATAGCCGGCGTGGCCGCCGCCGCGGGTGCACTCCAGTTGTGTCGCGCCGCCGGTCGGGATGTCCGGCACCGGCACCAGCGCGTCGTTGTCGGCGTGCAGGCACAGCAGCGGGGTGCTGATTTGGCTCATCAGCGGCAGCGCCGAGGACTGCCGATAGTAGTCCTTGGCACTGGCAAAGCCGTGGATCGGCGCGGTGTAGATTTCGTCAAAGGCGCGCACGGTTGCCAGCCGCTCGATGTCGCGTGGCTTGGCCAGAAACGGGTAGCGCTGGATCTTGGCGTGCAGCTTTTTCTTCAGCGATGCCAAAAAGTAGTTTCCGTACAGCCGGCGGTTGAACCACTGGTCCAGCCGCGCAGCGCAGACGGTCAGATCCAGCGGCGCCGCCACCGCCACCGCCGCCTTGATCAGGGTCTGATCGGCGTTTTCGGCCAGCCACTTGACCAGCGCGTTGCCGCCCAGCGATACGCCGACAGCGAAGTGCCCGGATGATTGTTCCATGGTCGCGACCGCATAGCGCAGCATCCAGCCGATGTCCTGGCTGTCGCCGGCGTGATAGGCGCGGGGCAACTTGTTCATCACCCCGCAACTGCGAAAGTGGGGGATCACGATTGCCCAGCCAAGTGAATTGAAGTAGGAGGCTATCTGGCGCACCGTGTGGCTTTGCGAGCAGCCTTCCAGGCCGTGGAAGATGCACAGGCCGGGTGCACCTGCCGCGCCAGGCAGCGAATCGAATGCGATCGGATCGTCATCGGCAGTTGTTGCAATCTGGCGGCTGTAGTCCGGCCGCGGCCCCAGCCGGCGGGCGGCAATCGTTTCGATGTGCTTGCCGGCAAGCCACCAGGGTTTCTTGTATGCCTGCGGATTGGCCATAAAGGGGCTACTGGAAAAATGAGAACGGATTGTATGGGTGGAAGCCGATGTGACTAGTCTCCTAGCGTGCCGACCGGCACGATGCCATCTGGGTTTCCTCCGGAATGTGCACGAGTCTGCACTGATCCCCTGACAATTATACGGCGGGGCCGGAATGTAGAATCCGGCTCCAATGCCCAAGTATGTTTTTTGCAGCGGCGGAGTGGTATCGTCGATCGGCAAGGGGGTGGCGGCGGCGGCGCTCGGTGCGGTGCTGGAAGCGCGCGGCTGCAAGGTTACCATCGCCAAGCTCGACCCTTACATAAATGTCGATCCGGGGACGATGAACCCCCATCAACACGGTGAGGTTTTCGTTACCGCCGACGGGGCCGAGACCGATTTGGATCTAGGACACTATGAGCGCTTCCTGAATCGGGCGATGAGCCGGCGCAACAACTGCACCGCCGGCCAGATTTACGATGAGGTGATTCGTCGCGAGCGGCGCGGCGACTATCTGGGTGCGACCGTTCAGGTCATTCCCCACATAACCGATCAGATCAGAAGTTTCATCGAGGAGGCCGCCGCCGGCTTTGATGTTGCGATCATCGAAATCGGCGGCACCGTCGGCGACATCGAATCGCTGCCGTTTCTGGAGGCGGTGCGGCAGATGCGGCTGTCGCTGCCGCCGGATGACACCGCCTCGGTGCATGTTACCCTGGTGCCCTATGTCGAAAGCGCCGGCGAGTTCAAGACCAAGCCCACCCAGCATTCGGTAAAAGAGTTGCGGGAAATCGGCATTCAGGCCGACTTGCTGCTGTGCCGGGTTGCCAACCAGCTGCTGCCCGACGAGTATCTCAACAAGATTGCCTTGTTCGCCAATCTGCCGGCCGGGCAGGTGTTCCCGGTGCCGGATGTCGATTCGATCTACGCTCTGCCGCTGGTCATGGCCGAGGCCGGCATTGATGCCCGGATCTGCCAGTTGCTCGATCTGGATTTGCCGGCCGCGGACCTGTCGGCCTGGCAGAGGCTCGAGCAGCGCCGCTGTCAGGCTCGCCAGCAGGTTACCGTCGGTGTGGTTGGCAAGTATGCCAACTACACCGCGTCCTACGAATCGCTGATCGAGGCGATTTGCCACGCCGGCTGGGAGGTCGGCGCCACAACCCGGATCGAATACATTGATGCCGAACAAGTCGAAGGCGGTAATCTTGCCCAGGTTGACGGCTGCGACGGAGTGATCGTTCCGGGTGCCTTTGGCACCCGCGGCATCGACGGCAAGATGGCGGCCATCTCCCGGGTTCGCCAGCAGGGCAAGCCGTATCTGGGCATCTGCGTCGGGATGCAGCTGGCGATAATCGAGCACGCCCGCAACTGCGCCGGCATCAGCGGTGCGGCATCTTCCGAGATCGAGCCGGATGCCGCCGACCCGGTGATCATTCTCGAGTCCGGTCAGCAGGGCAACGGCAAACTGGGCGGGACGATGCGGCTGGGTGATGACGAGTTCACGATAGTCGATAAAACCAGGCTGGCTGGCATCTACGGCCGGGACAAGAGCATCGAGCGGCACCGGCATCGCTACGAGTTCAACCGCGCCTACCGGGAGAGACTCGAAGCGGCCGGATTGGTCTTTTCGGCCTGGTCGGGGGGCGGCAGTTTCTGTGAGGCGGTGGAACTGGCCGATCATCCGTGGTTCGTCGCCTGCCAGTTTCATCCGGAGTACCGTTCGTCGCCGATGCAACCGCATCCGATTTTCGTAAGCTTCGTATCCGCCTGCCGGCAGGACTCATGAGCGCGGCTGCGCTCGGTGCGGTGCGCGTCGGTGCCGACGCGCCGCTGCTGGTCATCGCCGGGCCGTGCGCGGCCGAATCCGAACAGTTGTGCCTGGATGTGGCCGGTCATCTTCAGGAGGCCTGTCGTCGGGCGCAGGTCGGATATGTGTTCAAGGCCTCCTTCGACAAGGCCAACCGCTCCGGTCCCAATACCGGGCGCGGCCCGGGACGCGATGCCGGTCTGGCCGCACTGGCGCGGGTGCGTGCCGAACTGGAGGTGCCGGTGCTAACCGACATCCACCAGCCCGCTGATGCGGCGGCGGCCGCCGCGGTCTGCGATGCTTTGCAAATCCCGGCCTTTCTGTGCCGGCAGACCGATCTGGTTGCTGCGGCTGCGGCAACCGGCAAGGCGCTCAATATCAAGAAGGGACAGTTTCTGGCGCCGGAGGACATGGACGGGATCGTTGCCAAGGCCCGAGCCGCCGGTGCCGAGAATGTCCTGGTATGCGAGCGGGGGGCGTCGTTTGGCTATCACAATCTGGTGGTTGACATGCGCTCCCTGGTTACCATGCGCGCCGCCGGCTGTCCGGTGATCTTTGATGCCACCCACAGTGCCCAGTTGCCTGGAGCCGGTGCCGGTGAGAGTTCCGGCCAGCGGCGGATGGCGCTGCCGCTGGCCAGAGCGGCAGTTGCCGCCGGCATCGACGGGCTGTTTCTCGAGGCGCATCCGGATCCGCAGCGGGCGGTTTCTGACTCGGCGGTGCAGTTGCAACTGGATGTCGCGGCTGATTTGATTGCCGCGGCGGCCGATTTGCACCGGTTCGTGCGCAGCCTGCCGGCCGGCGGCCGGCCGGAAGATCAGCCGCCGTTGGCGTGAGGGGCGGCTACCAGCAAGGGTGATGAGTGATTCCGGTCCCGATTATGAAAAGGTGCTGCTGGCCACCTATGCGCCGGCGCCGCCGGTGTTCGGGAAAGGGTGCGGCTCGGAATTGTTTGATGTCCAGGGGCGCCGGTATATAGATTTGGCCGGCGGCATTGCGGTAAACCTGCTTGGACACGCCTCGGGCCAAATTGGCGAGGCGCTGGCCGAG
>JAPORI010000240.1:1293-12277 GCA_026710225.1 Betaproteobacteria bacterium | reverse complement strand
GATGATTCCTGGTGGCAGATCAACCATCAGCGGCACAGTCGGTGCGAAGATCGGATCGCGGGTTACCGAGAATCCGCCGCGCTCTTCGATCGCCTTGCTGGTCTCGATCGGCGCCGGGGTTATCTCGGTCTCGGTTTCCGGCTTGGCGGCGGCCTGCTTGCCGGCGATGATGATGAACAGCAGCGCCGGTATCCCGATCGCACCGGAAAGCGACAGCATGGTCAGGGTCGGAAAGCCGGGGATGAAGGCAAAGACGATCATCATTGTCGCCGCCACCAGCAAGGCGCGCGGCTGGGCGGTAATCTGCTTGCCGATGTCGCGTCCCAGGTTTGCCTGCTGGCTTTCGTCGGCGACCCGGGTGACGATTATGCCGGCGGTGATCGAGATGAACAGGGCCGGAATCTGCGACACCAGTCCGTCGCCGATGGTCAAAATCGAGTAGGTGCGCAGCGCCTCGGCAAACTCCATGCCGCGCTGGGCCATGCCGATGCCCAGTCCGCCGAGGATGTTGACGAACACGATGATCAGCCCGGCGATCGCATCACCCTTGACGAACTTCATCGCACCGTCCATCGAACCGTAGAGCTTGCTTTCCCGCTGGATGCGGTTGCGCATTTCCCGCGCCTCGTCCAGCGAGATGGCACCGGCGCGCATGTCGGCGTCGATGCTCATCTGCTTGCCGGGCAGCGCGTCCAGCGAGAAGCGGGCGCTTACCTCGGCAACCCGCTCCGAACCCTTGGTGATGACGATGAACTGGACGATGGTAAGGATCAGGAAGATGACCAGCCCGACGACCAGATTGCCGCCGACCACGAAATTGCCGAAGGTCTCGACGATTGCGCCGGCATCGGCTTGCAGCAGGATGAGCCGGGTGGTGCTGATCGACAGCGCCAGCCGGAACAATGTGGTGATTAGCAGCACCGCCGGGAAGGCGGCAAAGTCCAGCGGCTGCGCCAGATAGACTGCGACCATCAGCAGGATCACCGCCACGCAAAGGTTGGTGCCGATCAGAACATCGACCAGCCCGGTTGGCAGCGGGATGATCAGCATGAAGATCACCGAGACGATGAACACCGCCAGCACCATGTCCTGGCGCTGCGCCAACTTCTCGAAGAAGCTGTTGTAGCCCTCTAGCATGGCTGGTGGCGCCGGCCGCTGACGGCCGGCAGGTTTGCAGGTAGTTTTGTTGCCATCCTTTCTGGCATTAATTATACCACTGAAATCTGCCGCAATCTTGCATTCAGGTATTTGCCGGTTGCAAAGCGGTTTGGAGCGTATTGATCTCGGAGTAATTTGCGGATAATTCGCGTTTTTTGCCGATTTGGTTTTTTGCTGCCGGTTGTGCTATAATTAAAAAAAGCGAGAAAAGGAGACATGGAATTCAACATTTTCAACACCGACACAGTGTGTCAGCTTCGGCAGCTGCCGGTGCTGGTGCTCTGTGGTTAGGGGGGACTAGCGTCATGGGAGGCGCCGGTTCGCAAACGACCGCAAACGATGCGGCAGCCTTTGGCGACGTGGCTGCCAAAATCGAGGAGGTGATCGACCGTGTGTCGAGCGGTTTTTGCGAGCAGGGGCTAACCATGGCGCAAATCCTTGACATCAGCGACGAGGAACTCGATGCGCTGTACATACTCGGCACCAAGAAATACGAAAGCGGCGAATACAAGCCGGCCCAGGACATCTTCGTGATGCTGTGCCGACTCGATCCGCTTACCGGCCGCAACTTCCGGGCGCTCGGTGCCGCCTTTCAGATGGCCAAGCAATATGACCGGGCGCTGAAAGCCTATGCAACCGCAGTAACTCTCGACATGGATGATGCCGCCTCATCGCTGCACGCCGGCGAGTGTTTGATGTTGCTCAACAAGACGCCCGAGGCGCGCGCGGCCCTGGAGGGCTGCCTGCAACAGGCCGAGCAAAACCCGGAAAAGTATGCAGAAGTGCGCAGCCGGGCGCAAGCGATTCTGGCCAAGACCGCTTCCGGCAAGACGGCGGCCAAGACGGCCGGCAAAAAGAAATAGCCACATCAACAAGGAAAGGAGGCGTTAACATGAAACAGCAGGACCAGCAGCAGGAGCGGGTGATTGGCGAGGAGGGACTCGATTTGAGCAATCACGCAGCGGTGGCGAGTTGGGTTTCAACCCGGCTGGCCCAGCACCGCGAGGCGGAAAAGACCTATCGCCAGCAACTCATCGAGCAGGGCATCGATCCGGACGACAAGTCAGCCGATGAGGTCGACCTGTCGGCAATGCCCAGTCCGGTGCGCAAGATGGTCGAGGACGGCCTCAAGGAGTATGAGCAGATGGAAGCGCAGTTGCGTCAGCAACTGGCGGCAGTGCGCCCCCGCGAGAAGAAGGGCGGCGGCATGAACCGGTGGGCGAAGCTGTGAGCCAGACCGCTGAACTGTTTGATCTGCCCGCGGCGGTCAACCGGGCTGCCGCCGGCGAGAGCCTGGCCAAGCAGCGCGGACTGAGTTCCGAGACGCTGGCGTTCATGGCGGTGGTCGTCGATGACCTGGTTTCCCAGGGCGAGTACGAAAAGGCGCTCGCCGGCTGTCGCTTCCTGTGCACCCACGAGGACGGCAATGCCCAGTGGTGGATGCTGTTTGGCGAGGTTGCCCGCAAGGCCGGCAATCACGTCCAGTCGGTTGCCGCCTTTCTCACCGGCTTTGCCACCGACGCCCAGCCGCGCTTTTGCGCCGAGCTGGCCAAGACCTATCTGGCCGCTCAGGAACTCGAACTGGCTGCCGAGGCGGTTGCCACCGGTCTCAAGATTGTTGAGGTTGATCCCGATCATGCTGCGCTCGCCCCGCAACTTGACAAGTTGGCCGCCGAGATCAGCAAGCGGCAGAAGCAGTAGCGACCAGGCAGGGAGGAAAAACCGATGAGCGATCCAAGTGCAGGAGTCGGCAATGCCGGCGGTGGGCTGACCACCGACGCGGTTGCAGCCGATCTGGACACCCTCGACGCCTACATCAAGGCTTACACCAGCGCCCACAATTCACCGCGGCCGCCGGAGGGGCAGGCCAAGACCGACAGCATCATTCCCGGCCAGCCGCAGCTTGACGCCGGTACCGTCAACACCGAGATGCTGATTGTGTTGCTCAATGCGGTGATGAACAAGCTCAACCTGCTTTCCTCGCAGGCCGAGGAACTGTTTTTGCAAAACAAGCAGGAGATCGCCGACAAGAAGCACGAAGAGAACAAGCAAAAAGCCGAGGAGTTGCGCAAGAAGGCGGAGAAGGCAAAAAAGAGTGGCCTGCTGGCCAAGATATTCACCTGGATTGCGGTTGCCCTGGCGGTGCTGGCCGCATCGATAATTGCGGTTGCCTCGTTCGGTGCCGGCGCGCCACTGGTGGCGATGGCGGCAGTCGGCGGTGCGGCGCTGGCGGTGACGGTTACCGTGCTCAGCGAAACCGGCGCAATGGACAAGATGATGGGACCGATTGCCGACGGCTTCACCAAGATGTTCATCGCAATGGGCATGGATCCGAAAAAGGCCAAGCTCGCCGGGATGATTACCGCCCAGGTGACGGTGGCGGTGGTGATCATGGCCATGCAGATTGCCATGTCGATAGCTTCCGGCGGCGCCGGTACCGCGACCATGGTCACGACCTTGATAAACCGTTTTGCCGCGATATCGGCGGCGGCAACCAAGGTGGCGGCGACCACGGTCAGCACCGCGGTCACCGCCGCCCAGGTGGCGAGCGCCTCGTCGCAGATCGCAGCCAGTTCGGCGAACATGGCCGCGGCGACCTACAAGAAGGAGGGCGAGGAGATCAAGGCCGACCAGGTTGACATCCAGGCACTGATCAAGATGCTCAACGATAAGATGGAGATAATCCGCGATTTCATGAAGCGGCTGATTGCGCTGCTGGCGGAAAACACCGCATCCAGCAACGAAATCATCGAACTTGCCCACCAGAGCCGGCAGACGGTAATCAGCGGCCAGAAGAACTATGCCTGAAAGGAGGTACCCATGAACGACACCACCATTGCTCCCGGCGCACCGGTGCCGGGCTACGCTCCGGAAGCGGCGGATACTGCGCCGCCGGCCGGAGCACCGCCGCCGGTTTCCGGCGACCAGGAGATCGACTCGGTTTCGACCGCTCTGGCCGACATCGGCAAGGGCGTTGTCCAGGACCCGAACGCGCTGCCTGGCATCCACCAGTCTCTCGATCAGCTCAGCACCGCCAGTCTCGAGGCGGCGATGTTTCGGGCGATGCTGGTGATTGTCAAGAGCAAGCTCGATCAGTTCCTGGCCAACATGCGCGACAGCCTGAACACGATGCTCGAAGCCAAGGAGATGGCCGACATGCAGGCCGACAAGATTCGCGAGCAGGCTTCCGCCCAGTTGGCTGGGGCGATCGCCGGCGGCACGATATCGATTGCCGGCTCGGCAACCAGCATCGCCGGCAGCATGAAGGCGGCCAAGGGTGCCACCGGTGCCGACGGCGGCATGGACACCGCCAAGTTTCAGGCAACCAGCCAGAAGTGGCAGGGCTTTAGCGAGGCGATCAAGAGTGCCGGTTCGATGGCCGATTCGGGAATGAGATACTCCGGTTCCCTTTCCGAGGCCGAAGGCGCGATGGCAAGAAGCGAGAGCGACTTTCTCAATTCGCTCAGCCAGACGATGCGCGATGCGGCCCGCTCCGACGAGCAGTTCGTCCAGCAGGCGCTGAGCACCCTCAAAGAGATGCTCGATGTGCAGCATCAGGCGCGCAGCAAGGTGGTGGGCTGATGGAAGCAGGCAACACCAAGGAGTTCGACCGGATGATGATGCGGCTGGGCATGGCCGGCGTCTTCCACGGCGTGTCGGTGCACGCCCGCAACATCTTCGAGTACTACGTCCAGCACGGCAGTGCGCCGGCCAAGATCAACGCCCATGCCGGTCTGGCATTGCTGGCGCTGGTGACCGTCGGTGCCGAGGCGGCGATGAAGATCATCGACTTGCTCGACGATCAGTCGCCGGAAGTTCTGTGCATCCGCGCCCTGATCTACAAGAGCGCCAAGAACGGCAGGGCCGACGAGATGCTCGCCCAGATGGAAAAGATCGGCGGCGATGTCGCCGAGTTTGCCGAGGAAGTGCGCCGGATTGACTAGCGTCGATTTGGCCTGCACCCAAAAAGATGGCTGACGCTTCCTCCTGGCTGATGCGCTCGCTGGCTTCCCGCCGGCAGGTGGCCGGCGATGGCGTTGATGATCTGGCCATTGACCGGCTGCCGCCGGTACACGCCGGCTCGAAGGTTTCCAGTCGTCTGCAAGACGAGTTTCGCCAGCTGCTGCATGCCGATCTGCCAGCGGCCAAAGAGCGGCCGCGGCTGCTTTTTTCCCTGGCGGCCGGATCGTCGCCGGGCAGTCGGATCATCGCCTGTTTTGCCAGCCAGATCGGGGAAGTGCGGCTGGGTCTGCCACCGGCGGCCAACAGCACCGCCGACCAATGAATCTGCGCTCGGCGGTGGCGGCGCTGGCGCTGCTGCTGGCGGCGCTGGCCGGTTCCGGCTGCGTTTTGCGCGAGGAGATCTTCTCCAGTCTCGGTGAGCGGGAAGCCAACGAGATGGTTGCCATCCTGCGCTTCAACGGCTATGACGCCCGCAAGCTGAGCAAGGGCAAGGACGGCTTTGCGGTGGCGGTGCCCAACGACGATTTCGCCAATTCGGTCAAGCTGCTGCATTCGTGGGGATACCCGCGCGAGGAGAAAGTAAATATCGGCGACTTGTTCCAGTCCGGCGGCATCGTTCCCACCCAGTCGGAGGCGCGCATTCGGTGCGTGCACGGGGTCGCGCGGGAACTTACCGAGACGCTTGCCCATCTGGAAGGGATCATGGAAAACCGGGTGCACATCGCCCTGGGCAATATCGAGGGCAATTCCCAGGGCGAGAACAATGCCAATACCGCCTCGGTGTTCATCCTGTTTGATCCGGAAAGGGCCGATCTGGAAAGCCTGATGCCGATGATCAGGCAGTTGGTCGGCAGCAGCCTGCCCGGTCTGGAGCCGGAGCGGGTGCAGGTACTCAGCCAGCCGGGGGTCAGTTTCGAATTCGGCCGCGGCCTTACCAATCCCCGTCAGGAAGTGGTGCTGGCAGGAGTGCGGCTGCGGCCGCAGGATTTCGCCAGCGTCCTGACCGTGTTTGCCGGTCTGGCGGTGCTTGACCTGGCTTTGCTGATCGCCCTTTTGGCCGGGCTGGCAAGGGGCGCCCGGGCGGCTTGAGCCGGCCGGTATCTATTTGCCGGAACTGATCTGGCCAAGATCTTTCACGAGGACCATCCCCGCACCCTGGCAGCCTGTTTGCAGCGGCTGGTCAAACAGCGCATCCTGCTGCGGGCTGCCCGCGGCATCTACGTATACAACCTTTCCCGGGATCGGGGCAGCGGCGATACGATCGAGCAGATCGCAATCACGTTGCGCCGCGGCCACTACAACTATCCGAGTCTGGAATCGGCGCTGTCTGCATACGGAGTCATCTCCCAGATCCCGGTTGATCGGATCACGGTGATGACCGCCGGCCGGAAAGGCGAGTACAAGACTCCTTTCGGGGTGATCGAATTCACCCACACCAAGCGCTCTTATCGGGAAATTGTTGGCTGCATCAAGAATGTCGGCCGGCCTTGCCATGCAGCAGCCCGGCCGGGAGCGCCTGCGCCCGGTTATCGAAAAGGAGTTGCTGTATTACGACATTTTGTTTGCGCTTGACCAGGGTGGCTTTTTGAACGAGAATCTGATCGGCTGCCCTGGTTGCATCGGCAATTGCAGCCCCGGCTCTGTTTGGCCAACGCACAGTGCCAGCCAGCGGTCCGGCGGGCCGCTACTGGTTGACCTTCTGGAACAGGCGGTCGAGCTTGTCGAGCAGTGATTTCTGCCATTCGATGGTTTCGTTGCGAAACTGCTCGATCATCTTGACCTTGATCTGGTTCTGGCTGTTGAGGTTGTTCATCGAGGTGATCTTGTGGCGCAGATCCTCGATCATCGGATCTATGTGCGTTCCCTCGAAAAGCTTGACCGTATAGCTTATCCTGATATCATCTGCATCACCAAAATGGCGCATGAATCCCGGGTCGTTTCCACGAGTGTTGTATTCTATTCCCGCGAAATCCAGTTCGGCAGTTCTTTCGGCCAACTCCTCCTGATTGAGGAATTCAGTGCGCCCGTATGATTTGCTGCCGTATTTGGTCATGTCAAAGTTGGCATCATTGAACAGGTCTTCGCCGTATTTATCCTGAAGCGCTTGCAGTTTGGGAATGAAATCCTGGTGGTTGAGGGTGCCGTTACTCTTGGCCTGGCGCAACTCCTCCATCAGGTCGCGGTACAGGTTCGCCTTGTTGTTGACCCGGTTCATCTCATTGACCTCGTCAAGATACTGGGCGGTCATACGGGTGCGCGTGTTTGCAAGTACTTTCATCAGCAGCACGTGAATGTCCAGTTTCACTTTGGTGCCGTCAACCATCGCCGAGACATTGCCGGTCTGGTCGATGTTTATGTCGGTGATCATTCCCATGAAAATTGCCTCCTTTTTTCTGGCGCGGCCCGGGAAGAAGGCTGCGTTCAATCTATTATACCACAGCCCGGTGCTGTTTTGCAAATCCGGCATCCGGCATTGGCATCCCGCCTCGCGGTTGGTCAGTTGACCATCAGTGCCGACTTGTCGATGCCGTGCCTGCGGGCTGTGCTCAGGCGTTTGAAGACACCCGCCCACAGCCGCTGATAATGGCCTGCACCCCTTTTCTGTCAGGCTGTAATCCCATATAGACGGGCTTCTAGTACTTAACAGACGGGCTGATAATACTTAATGGACGGTCTTCAAATCCCATATAGACGACATCTATATCCGAATGATTTTCGGAGTTTGCGCCAGACGGATGCGGCCGGCATCAGGTTGCGGCATTGTGCTTGCCAACGCATATTGCGGGTTGATGACAGGATGTTTGCCATGCCGATCAAGATGCTGTGGGAAGGGTAGGGCGTCGCCCTTGCTCGGGATCTGGAAAAAAGCCGGGGAAAAGGTCAGTTGCGAATCAGCACCGACTTGTGGATACCGTGCTTGGCCAAGGTTACCTGCGCCTGCTTGGCCGCGCTCAGGCTGTTGAAGGTGCCCACCCGCACCCGGGTGATGATGGTTTCACCGCCCTGGGCGCGCTGGACGTAACTGTTTAGCCCCAGTTCGATCACCTTGTCGCGCAGGCGCTGGGCGCGGGCGGCTTGCGCGAATGCACCGATTTGCAGGATGTAGGTGCCGTCGGCAGCGCTAGCCGCTGGTGCAGCCACGGCTGGTTGCCGGTCGCCGGCTTCGATTATGCGCAGCAATACCGTCTCGGCGGTGCCTGCATCGACCGCGCCGGAAGCTGTGCGCCGGGCTTGTTCAAGCAGGGTTGCCGGTTCCGCCGGCTGGCGCGGCTGCTGTTGTTGCTGGGCGTCTGCCAGAGCGGGCAGAGCCGGTATGCTTTCGCTTGAGGCGTGGCTGGCGCCCAGGCGCTCGGTGGTCGGCGGCGGTGCCAACTCCAAGGTGGACTTGGTGTGCGCCGGGCCGTTTTCGAGACGGGCAACCGCCGGACTCACCCGGTCGTAGGACATTTCAACCAGGTTCGGGCGCAGCAGGTAAAGGCGCACCACCTCCCGCTTGCGCTTGCCGCCTGCCGAAAACAGGCCGCCGAGAATCGGCAGTTCGGCAAAGCCGGGCACCTCGGTGGAATCGGAACTTTCGGTGGTTATGATGTGGCCGCCGATGAGCAGGCTTTCGCCGTGGTAGATCACCGCCTGGGTGTTGATGCTGCGCTCGTTGATGCGCGGCAGGCCGTCGATCATGTTCGACGAAGTGTCGATGGTGCCGTCGCGGATCGATACCGCCAGATGGATGCGCCGGTGCAGGGCCTGCAAATCATCGACGATGCGGGGGGTGACGTGCAGCCGGGTGCCGGTCGATACCGGAAACAGCGCCGCCGGAGTTGCGTTTTCACCGCCATCGCCGCCGACTTTCACGTAGAAGCGCTCGGCGCTTTCGATGCTGGCCGGATGGTTGTCCAGCACCAGCACCGAGGGCTGGGAAACTATCCGGGAACTTCCTTCGCCGGTGAGCAATTGCAGCCGCGAGAAGAACTTGCGGGTGTTGACGATCAGATCCAGCTGGCCGAAGGCGCTGTCTCCATCGGCAAACAGGCCGGCACCCAGACCGAGTTCGCCGATTTGATCGACATTGACGTCAAGCACCATGGCTTCAAGCTCGATCATCTGGGTGGGCCGGTCCAGCTTGCTGATCAGTTCGGCGTAGAAATCGTGGTTGGCCAAGTCTCCGTAGACGAGGATCGCGTTGGTGCGGGCATCGACGGTGATGTTGGGCAGTTGCGCTGCTTGCTGGGACAGCGAACTGGGCAACTGGGGACGAGTCGGCTTCGGTGGCAGAATCGACGGGACGCTCGGGCTGCCCAGATCGGTCAGCGACGGCAGGCTGCCAAAGCCAAACAGGTTGCCTGCTTCGGTGGCCGCCGCCGCCGCGGCCGCCGCCTGTTGCTGGCGGGCCTCTTCTGCCAGTTCGGCGTTCTTGATGCTGGCCGCCTGCACCAGTTCGGAGAAGATCTGGGCGGCACCCGGAATCACGCTCGGCGCGCCGCCAGCCGAACCCTGGAACGACTTGTCCAAGGCCCAGGCGTGTCGCAACTGGAAGCGCATCACGCCGTACTGGCGGGGCGCTTGGGTATTCTTGGGTGCCGATGCCGATTCCCTTCTTCTGGTTTCGGCAATTGCCGGTTCCTTTTGCAGCTGTGCTGCCGGGGGAGCCTGGGCGATTACCGCTCTTTCCGGCTGGCGCGGCTCCTGGCCGCCGGCGACGAGCTGCTGATGACTGTCGCTGGCGAAGTCAAGATAGGGTCTGGGAGCCCGGATGCGCACCACGAATCCGGCTTCGGCATCCTGCTCGATGCGGCGCGGGAAGGCCGAGCGGTTGGGGAAGTTGCGGTCCAAATCAAGCAGGAATTGGCTCGCTTCCGCTTCGCTGGCAAATTCGAAATTGGCGGCAAGCCTTGCTTCGGCCGAGGATACCAGGATGGTTCCGTCCATTTCCAGCCAGTCCAGGTCATAGGTTATGCAGAACTCGTTGAGAAAGGAGTCGGCATCGTCGGCAAAGAACTGGCCGCTGACCGTGAAGTCGGGCAGATCGGCGGTTGTGATCGGCAGGCCGATCAGCACCCCGATCTCGTTGAGTGAACGTTCCAGCCTCTTCTCGCTGGTCTCGTAGAACAGCGGCGTATCGCCCAATTCCAGCGACTGGCCAGATGCCGGCAGGATGCAGCAGGCCAGTGCGGTTGCCGCCAGGGCGCGCCAACCGGCCGGGCGCCGGCGCGAATCAGCGGCGCCGGCCATTTTTCGGGCCATAGCCGTCCCTCTGCCGGAGCGGACAAAAAACATTTCGGGCCATATTTCAGCCATTGTCCCGATTCTATCCTGCCAATGCCTTGGAATCTAGGCCAAAAGGGCGAATCGGGCTCTATTGCGGTCCTGATAGTTGGAAAATCGGGCCAACTGCCGGTTAATTGGGCTGAAATCACCGTCCGCAGAGGCCGGCTGGCGATTTGCTTCTCCCCTAGAATAGCCTTGCAACATGGAAGCAGCCAAGCCAATTCTGCGCCGCAAATACCTGATCGGCTCTCAACAGCGGCCGATCTGGGTGCAGGCTTTCGGTGCTGATGACCAGATTGCCGAAATCGTCATCAGTGCAACCGCGCTGGCCAAGCCGCAATTGACCGCCGGTGCCGCCGCCCGGCAGTTGGCCGGTTTTTTGCAAGACTACTTTGCCGGCCGCTTCGAGCGACTTGGCAGCAAGCGGCTGCCGCTTGCGGTCAACGGCAGCCGGCCGCATCAGCGGCTGTGCATGGAGTTTCTCGCCGGCATCCCGCTGGGGGAAGTCCGCACCTACCAGCAGGAAGCGCAGGCGGTTGCCAAGGCCCGCGGCAGCCGGCCCAGCGCCCGGGCTGCCGGTCAGGCCAACAGTCGCAAC
>JAPORI010000240.1:123-1283 GCA_026710225.1 Betaproteobacteria bacterium | reverse complement strand
GGCTGCCGCGCTGGCGCTCAAGCGGGCGCTGCTTGCCCACGAGGGAGTTGTCTTTCCCTAGCCTGCCGGTGGTGGCAGCCTGAAAGGCATGGCCAGGTTTGCGCGCGCTCAGGTTGTCGATCCGGCAGCCGGTCGAACCATCGATTCCTTCATTGATGCGCTGCTGCTTGAAGACGGCCTGGCCAGTGCAACCGCATCGGCATATTGTGCCGATCTGCGCCGCTTTGCCGGCTGGGTGGCCAAAAGCGGCGGCCAGATCGAAAAGGTAACCGCTGCCCAGATCATGAACTATGTCGGCCAGATGCTTGCCGACGGATCCAGTGCCGCTTCCGCCGGCCGCTGCGTCAGTGTGTTGCGGCGCTTCTACCGCTATCTGCTTAGAGAGGGGATCATTGGCGAAGACCCGACGGTCAGGGTTGAGCGGCCTTCGGCGGTGGCCACCATTCCGGGCGCGCTGGCCGGCGAAGAGGTCGAGCAGCTGCTGGCCGCACCGGATGTCAAGACACCTCTGGGACTGCGCGATCGGACGATGCTCGAGATCATGTATGCCAGCGGGATGCGGGTTTCCGAACTGGTCGGGCTTGAACTGGCGATGGTCTCGGCTTCAGCCGGCTTTGCCAGGATTCGCGGCAAGGGTCAAAAGGATCGACTGGTGCCGCTGGGCGAGGAGGCGCTTGCCTGGCTGGAACGCTACCTGAGCGAAGCCCGGCCGCAGCTGGCAATCGCCGGCAGTTGCGATGCGGTGTTTTTGTCCCGACGCGGCCGGGCGATGAGCCGGCAGATGTTCTGGGTGCTAGTCGGTCGTCATGCGGCGGCGGCCGGTATCGAGCGCAAGGTATCTCCCCACGCCTTGCGTCACTCCTTTGCCACCCACCTGGTCAACAACGGTGCCGATTTGCGCAGCGTCCAGCTGCTGCTTGGGCACGCCAGCATTTCCACCACCCAAATCTACACTCATGTTGCCCGGCAGCGGCTGAGCAAGTTGCACGCAACCCATCATCCGCGCGGCTGAATATGCTCGATGCAGCCGGATCGGACTTGGCTGATCTATCGCTGATTTCATGGGATTGATGTTTGAACCTGCAAGTTATAATTGTTTGCATGAAACCTGCCCGGCCTATATGCTTGCAAGCCTAAATAGGGCGGGTTGTATTTTTTGT
>JAPORI010000240.1:0-113 GCA_026710225.1 Betaproteobacteria bacterium | reverse complement strand
GGCAAGCCAGCATAAGGTTGTAATACGGCAGGCCCATTGTTGCTGTTGATTAGCAAATTGAACAGTTGCTTGCGGTTGCCGAGCGCGAATTTTTGCATATCGTCTTCGCCCTT
>JAPORI010000113.1:8933-12279 GCA_026710225.1 Betaproteobacteria bacterium | reverse complement strand
GCCTGAGCGAACTTTCCGATGCCCGCACCAGCAGCTTCATGAACAAGATTCGCTCGCTGGCCAGTGCGATCAAGAGGATCTTTGTCTCCACTCATCCGAGCACCGGACCTGCGCAGCTGCCGCCAGCCGCCAGCAAAGGCAGCCGACTTTCCTACGCCCAGACCATCGACACGGTGAAAGCGAATTCGGCTTCCGATGCAAAAAGAACCGCCCAGAATGTTCTGGAGAATTTCGCCGCACTTGATCAAGCCTGCCGGAAGGTACCTGACACCAGCAGACTGCTCAAGATTGTCTCCCGCGATCAGGTCAGCGACTTGCTGTTATCGGGTAGCTCTTTCAATAATATCGTCTCTCAGGCAAGAGACCTGCAGGAAACTTCTGGCAGAGACAAGATTCTTATTGCCATGTCCCACAAGAGCGGAGTCGGATTCGAGCAAAAGGTGGCACTGCAAGAACATGTAAAGCAGGAACTCGACATCATTGACAAGGTGCTCAAGCAAAAATACCAGCCAAGCAATCCAAAACTTGCCAACGTGTGCTTTAACCAAACAAACCCCACCTTTGCCGACTTCAGAACAACGATGGAGAACCCCTACCAGATTTTGAGCAACAAAGGCAGTTTCAGCACCGCCGACGACAAGGAGGTGCGCGCCTGGCTAAGCAAGGGCCTGGAGGTAATTGACACGGCGTCAAAGGCAATTGCCGCGACGATGATCAACCATGACGGCAGCATAAGCGCTGGCGCAGCCCTGCGCGAGTTTGAATCGGCAAGCAGCAAAACCCCCTAACTCATTTTCAGCCTGACAACGAGTAGCGGTTGCCAGCGCACCGCTCAACTCTAGGCGGCGGCAGCCAGTTCGGGGAACTGGTCGGGATAATCGGAGACCAGCAGCCGGCGCGCCGGTTCATCCTCGACAATGCTCATCGCCAGAGCAATCTGGGGCAGAAAGAAACTATCGAGCATCTCATCGGTTGCCGTTGATATTTCCCGGGCGATCAGATCACCGGCCTCGGCCTGACACTCGTGGAAGGTCAGCGGATCGATGCGCACCCTTTCACCGGGGCGCAACAGCAGCCGGGCACCGGGTGCCAGCTTGCGGACGGCGCCGTCCACCGCCACCTGCAGGTTGGCAGTCTCGTCAAGAGTATCGCTGGGGGTGGTACGATGCAGACGCAGGCACAGGTTACCGGGTCCGCAGTTGATTAGATCCTTTACCCGGCGGCGGTGAAAGCGATCCGGTATCCGCTGCCGGTCGCGCAAGATCAGCAGCCTTTCCGCATAATTGCCGGCTCCGCCGCCAGCGCTGGCACAGAATGCGACTAGCCCTTCGGCGGCAAAATCACCCAGGGCGAAATCGGACACCAGCCAGCCCAGCCGGGACGCAACCACATTCTCGTGACCGGCGCTCACCCGCCGGCTGAATTCGTCCGGACGCCAGAGGGCAAACGACGGCAGCGCGACCGAATTGGCGGCGAAAAAATCCTCGCCATCGGCCAGCAGGGTATTGATGAGTGATCTTTTCACTTGCCGCCGACCCGGCAGGATCCGCAAGGATCGGAGATTTCAGGAACGCCGCGACTTGTTGAGCCACTCTCCGAATGCGATCATCTTCGGAGAAATCGTGCTCTTCTTCCACACCCCGGCGGCCAGCTTGTTGGCTTCGGCCAGCGTTGGATAGACGTGAATCGTCTTGATTATGTCGTCAAGCCCCAGTCCGTTGCGCATTGCAAGCACGTACTCGTGCAGCAGATCGCCGGCATGACAGCCGACTATGGTCACCCCGAGTATCTTGCCCTTGCTGCCCGGTGCAACCAGGATCTTGATGAAGCCCTCCGCCTCCTGTTCGGCTATCGCCCGATCCAGATCATCGAGGCCGTAGACATGCTTCTCGTAGGGAATTTTTTGCGCTTGGGCCTCCTGCTCGTTGAGGCCGACCCGGGCGACTTCAGGATGGGTGAAAGTGCACCACGGCACCACCGACCAGTCAACCTTCAGACGCACTGGACTGTACAGGGAGTTCATCGCACAGTAGAAAGCGGCGTGTCCGGCAGTGTGGGTGAACTGATAAGAGCCGATCACATCGCCGCAGGCATAGATGTTGGCGACCGCAGTGCGCAGGTAGTCGTCAACTTGGATGGCGCCGCGCTTGTCGATCTTGACCCCGGCCTCCTCAAGACCGGCAACGCTGCGGCCGTTGGGTGTGCGCCCGACCGCAAACAGCAGCGCATCAAAGGGCACCTCCTCGATGCCGCCGCCGCCGCTTTCGCACTTGAGCTTCCAGCCGTCGTCTGTATTGATGCACTCGGAAGCCTTGGCATTGAGCATGACCCGCACCCCGGCATCGTAGAGAGCGTCCATCACCAGCTTTGCCGCATCGGTATCCTCACGGGCGAGCACGTGATCGCCGCCTTCCACCTGGGTAACCTTGCAGCCTAAATAGGCAAATGCCTGCGCCAGTTCCGAGCCAATCGGACCGCCGCCTACCACCACCAGCCGCTCCGGCTTCTTGCGCAGACTCCAGATAGTGTCAGAAGTGTAGTGGGGAGCTTCCTTGAGATTTGCCAGCGGCGGAACAAACGGTCTGGCGCCGGTGCATATTGCAAGCGAACGGGTGGTCAGCACCCGGCCATCCACCTCGACTTCGTGGCGGGATTTGAGCTTCGCTTCGCCGGAGATGCACTCGACGCCCAGGGATGTGTAGCGCTCGACCGAATCATGCGGTTCGATCTTCTTGATCACCGACTGCACCCGCTCCATGACCTCGGCGAAATCGAATTCGGCCTGTGCCTTGCTAAAGCCCAGTTCCCGACAACGCTTGATGTCGCGCATGAACGCAGCCGAGCGAATCAGCGCCTTGGACGGAACGCAGCCGGTGTTCAGGCAGTCGCCACCCATCTGGTGCCTTTCGATCAGCGCGACCTTGGCCTTGGCGGCTGCGGCGACATAGGACGTTACCAGGCCGGCCGAACCGGCACCGATCACGACAAGGTTGTATTCATGCTTGGCCATCTTGCTGTTGCTCCTTTTGAGTGTTATCGGCGGAGGCGCCGCGCCGCTGGCGCAGGAAGGCAAGCGCCTTCTTGGCTAGCAGGGGAAAGATTCCCAGCGCCACGAATGATCCGATCAAGGCCGGCGACAGCAGCCCCTGCAGGGAATCGATCTGGGCGAGCTGAGTGCCGGCATTTACGTAGACTGCGGTGCCGGCCAGCATTCCCAGTTGCGAAACCCAGTAGAAGCGCAGCGCCGGAATCGGAGTCAGGGCAAACAGAATGTTGATCAGGAAAAACGGAAAGGCCGGAACCAGACGCATCGCAAACAGATAGAAAGCGCCTTCCCGGCGCACTC
>JAPORI010000113.1:5641-8923 GCA_026710225.1 Betaproteobacteria bacterium | reverse complement strand
CCCTCATTGATGCGCGCCAACTTGTCGCCATACTTTTCCTGCAACGAGGATCCAACCAGATAGCGCACAGCCAAAAACGCGCAGGTCGCGCCGATGGTGCTGGCAAAAGACACCAGCAACAGCCCCACCGTCAGACCAAACAGCGCTCCGCCGGCCAGCGTCATCAAGGCCGCGCCGGGAACCGACAGGGCGGCCATCCCGACATAGATGGCAAAAAAGGCCAGCGGCACCAGCAGCGGACTTTCTTCGTAGAGGCCGGCAAACCTCCCCTGCGCATCCTTGAGTCCTTGCAGGGACAGATAGTCGCCGGCATAGCGGTAAAGCAGCGCAAACAGCGCCGCAGCGACCAGAACAAGGACGATCTTCTTTGCCATTTCTACAGGGAACCCAAGGGGTATTGATTCTATCAGCCGATCGCGCTGCCAATCGTCTCAGCCAGCAGCAAGGCGGCAGCGGCAGCAGCCTGCTGCCTCACCCGTTGCCGGCCGCCGGCCAGGACCAGGCTGCGGGCAATGTACGCATCGGCACAGACTGCCGCCAGCCAAACCGTCCCCGGCTGCTGGCCGTCCCCGGCATTGGGGCCAGCCCAGCAGGTTATCGCAACCGCAGCATCGGCACCGGTGCGCTCGGCAACCCCGGCGGCCATCTGCCGGGCAACCGCCTCACTAACCGGCCCGTCGGCTGCAAGCGCCTCGGCAGACACTCCCAGCAACTGCTGCTTGGCCTGCGGCGAATAGGCCACCACCCCGCCAACAAAAAACTCCGAGGCACCCGGCGACGCAGCCAGTTGCGCCGCCAGCATCCCGGCGGTACAGGACTCGGCTACCGCAACCTTGAGGCCCGCCTTGCCGGCTTGCCGACGCACTCTGGCAAATGGCGCGGCAAGCGCACCAGCGTCCAGATGCCGATAGCCGGCGGCGGCCGGCAGGGACATTTGCCGACCTTGCGAGTCGGAAATTTGCGTCGACTTGTCATCGGTAATTGTGCCGATTATTGAGAGTTTTACGCCAATTTCCTCAGACAGTTTCTCGATTTGTCGGCGCTTGTCGGCAGCGGCACAAAACAGCAGTTCATAATCGTCTCCCCAGCAGGCTGCCAGTTGCAACTGGCTGTCCGGATCATCCTCGTCGGCAAGCCGGGCGGCGATCGGCAACTGCGGCCAGACTACGCTGGCTCCAACCCCGGAGCGGTCAGCCAGCAGGCGCAGATCCGGCAGCAGGCCATCGGACAGGTCGGTGGCCGCCGAGGCAAGTCCGGCCAGGCTAATCCCCAACTGGACACGCGGCTGCGGATTGAGCAGCCGTGAATGCACATCTCCGCCCAGACCGCCGCAGGCGCGAAAGTCGCAGGCAGCCTCGCCCAGGGTGCCGGAGACCCACAGATCATCACCGACCTGGGCGCTATCGATACGCAGCACTTCGGAAACCGGAGTGCCACCGACCGTGACCGAAATGGTGAGATCGGAGCCGGCGGAAATATCTCCACCGATGAGCCGCAGCCGATGCTCAGCCGCCATCTGCCCCCAGCCGGCGGAAAACTCCCGCAGCCAGTCCTCATCGATCTTCGGCAGCACCAGCGCCAGAGTTGCCCACTCGGGGCGAGCGGCCATCGCCGCCAGATCGGACAGGTTTACCGCCAGCGCCTTGCGGCCGAGCAGATGCGGATCGCAGTCCTCGTCAAAGTGCACTCCGGCAACCAGGGTATCGGCGGAGATTGCCATGCTGCCGGCATCGGTTGCGATCACCGCAGCATCGTCGCCGATGCCGATTAGCAAACCGTCGCCGGCTTCGCAAGGAAAGAAGCGCTCGACGATCTTGCGCTCATCGGTGCGCCAGACAGTGCTGGCGCGCAACTTTTCGAGAATTGCATTCAGGTAGGCGTGCGATTCCTCAGATCCCAGTTGCCGGGAAACCTCCAGCCACTCGTTAATCACCACCGCCGCCGGAGTGCCGGGCCGCCAGAGCATCTCCAGAGCGGCCATGCGCAACATTGCGCGCTCGAGCGGGGCAGCACCGGACAGCGGCGTATTCATCACCGCCTCCAGCCGCCTTTCCGCCTCAAGACAGTAGCGAGCATGGGCGTCGATGAAAAACTCAAGCAGGAGTGGGTCGGGTTTCGCATTGCCCTTGCCGCCGGCAGCAACCTTGACGTCGGCAAGCGCCTCACCAAGGCCGGCACCGGAATTGGCATCAAGCAGGTAGGCAGCCTGACAGGCGGCCAGCCGAGCCTGACGGCGCCTATCGATCGGGGGCATCTTCTCGCAGCCGGGCCATGATGCTGGCCGAACGTCCGAACTCCACCCCCCGTTCACCAGCCCGGGATCGAGCCTGGGCTTCGCTTTCGCAGGTGAGCACGCCGTTGATTACCGGAATCCGGGTGACGGCCGCCAGCGCGGCCAGTTGCTCGGCACAAACCCGGCAAACCAGATCGAAGTGAACGGTCTCGCCGCGCAACACGCAGCCCAAGCCGACCATCGCCGAATGATTGCCGGCGTAAAGGGAAAGCGCCTGAGGAACTTCCAACGATCCGGGCACCCGCAGCACATCAACCCGACTGGCAAGTTCGCGCTCGTCAAGACCGATGCCCTGCCGCACTCCGCTCAGCAGGATATCGACGATTGCATCGTTGTAGGATGCTGCCGCAACCAGAATCCGGCCGGCAAAGGTCGCCGCCGGCTGATTCATCGATGAGCCGCTAGCCATCACTGCGCCCTATCGTCTCGACCACTTCCAGTCCGTAGCCTTCCAGACTCGGCAGCCGCACCGGTGAGGAAAGCAGCCGCATCCTGGCAACACCCAGATCGCGCAGAATCTGGGCGCCGATACCATAGGTGCGCACCGCATTGGAATTGCCCAGCGGTTCGGATGCAGACGAGGCGCTGCCGGCGGTTGCCAGCAGCAGCACCACTCCGGAACCGGTGCGCACGATCATCTCAAAGGCAGCGGCTGCCGAAAACGAGCGCTGCGCCGAGTCCAGATCGAGGATGTCAAGAGCCCCCGCTTCGGCGATCACCCGCACCAGCGGCGGTTCGCCGCTAGCCAAATCACCGTGGACGAAAGCGATGTGGGGACCGCCGCCGATCTGATCGGTATAGGTATGAGTTGCAAACTCGCCGTGCGCGGTGCGCACCCGCGCCTGGCCGGTTTTTCCAATCAGGCTCTCGCTCTGGCAGCGATGTTCAATCAGCGAGGCAATGGTCGCGATCGGCAGTTGATGCTCATCGGATAAGTTCCTCGATAGGTCCTTCCCACAATATCGGTAAATCGTTGACTGGGAGTTGAC
>JAPORI010000113.1:0-5631 GCA_026710225.1 Betaproteobacteria bacterium | reverse complement strand
GCCGCCGGCTCGAAACCGGCCAGGCCGGCCAGATCGCAGCCGGCCTCGGTGTGCCCAGCCCGATTGAGCACCCCGCCGGCAACTGCCCGCAGCGGAAAGACATGGCCGGGACGCACCAGATCGGACGGCTTGGCATCAAAGGCAACCGCAGTGCGGATGGTATGCGCCCGATCATGGGCTGAGGAGCCGGTGGTAACCCCGGCGGCAGCCTCGATCGAAACCGTGAACGCGGTCGAATAGGCATCGCCGCCGCCGGCTGTGTTCATCAGCGGCAGTTGCAGCATGTCGCAGCGCTGCGAAGTCATCGCCAAAGTGATGATCGTTCTTGCCTGCTCGGCCATGAAGGTGATCGCCTCGGGAGTGACCAGCTGGGCCGGCAACACCAGATCGCCTTCGTTCTCGCGGTCCTCGTCGTCGCACAGGATGATCATCCTGCCGCTTCTGAGCTGCTCGATAGCCGCGGCTATTGTGCAAAAAGCCATGGTCCTAACTAGTCGGCCGGGCACGCGCGATTGCGTATCCCTGCCCGATCAACAGCGGGACAAAGAAAAGTGCGAAAAGCGCCAAGGTCAGATCGGGGATGCTCAATCCGAACAACTGCCAGAGAATGATCCCGCAGTCGGAAGTGGCACCGAAGGCATCAGACAGCAACTCGCCAAGACCCTGGGCGGTCTCACTGTCGGCCAGGCAACTGCTCGATTCATCAAAGGGCTGGTTTTGCAGCCAGACATGCCGCCCGGCTACCAGCAGGCCGGACGCCAGCAGCAGTGAATTGACGGCCAGCAGCAGCGTCTGGATGCGCGGCGAAGAAACCATCAGGCCGGCGGCGAAAACCGCCGCCATCGCCGCCAGCACGATCCGATCGAGGATGCACAGCGGACAGGGAACGAGCCCCAGATACCTTTGCAGGAAAAGATAGGCAAACAGCAGGCTGAAAACAGCCGCCGCCAGCCCAATGATATTGGTCGGCTTCATGGCAGGAAACGCGTCTCAACTGCCGTCTTCGATCAAATCGACGACGTCGTCGAGTATTGCCTCGGTAATGACCTCGATGCCGGCTCCATTCGGATGAATTCCGTCCGGCAGGTTGAACTTGGGATCAAGGGCGATGCCCTCGAGCAAGAACGGATACAGCGGCAAGTCGTGATCGTCAGCCAGATCATCGTATATGCCGTCAAAGGCGAACTTGTAGAAAGGGCCCCAGTTCAGCGGCGCCTTCATGCCCACCAGCAATATGTCGATGTCGGCTGCCTTGAGCATTTCAATCATCTGCTCGAGGTTGCCCATCGTCACTTCCGGTTCAATCTTCCTGAGCATGTCGTTGCCGCCGAAGCTGAGCAACACCCCGTCCGGTTTTGCATCAAGCACCTGGCTGATTCGGCCCAAGGCATCGGCGGAAGTGTTGCCGGATATCGCATGGTTGATCACCTCGACTTCAAGGCCGCTATCATCAAGATGATGCTGGAGACGGGCAACAAAACCCTGTTGCGGCAACAGGCCGTGGCCGGACATCAGGCTGTCGCCAAAGGCCGACAGCCGGTAATTGTCGGCAGCCGCGGCGGAGGCAACTGCGGCGGCGGCAGCCAGTTGCAATAGAATCCTAGCCTTGATCGAGAACACGGACACTGATTCTAGCGGCTTGCCGGCAATTGCCGCCCGGCAACTGGAACTGAAACTGGCGGCGGCGGAGCACCAAGTCGAAATTCTCAAAGGCATAGATCTGCACATCACCACCGGCAGCAAAATCGGTCTGATCGGCCCGTCCGGCTCCGGCAAGACCTCCCTGCTCACCCTGCTGGCCGGCTTGCAGAAGCCGACCGCCGGAACCCTAAGCGTATTGGGCACCGACTATCAGCAGTGTTCGCAGGAGCAACTGGCATCCTTCCGGCGCAGCAACATCGGAGTGGTATTCCAGAACTTCCACCTGCTGCCGTCGATGAACGCGGTTGAAAACGTCGCCCTGCCGCTGGAAATGGCATCCGATCCGGCCGCCGAGGAGAAGGCGGCCGAATCGCTTGCCGTCGTCGGGCTCTCGCACCGGCTTGATCACTTTCCCCATCAGCTCTCCGGCGGCGAGCAGCAAAGAGTTGCGATCGCCCGCGCCTTTGTCGCCCGACCAAGATTAATCCTGGCTGATGAACCGACCGGCAATCTGGATGGCGAAACCGGCAACGCGGTAATCGGGGTGCTTGACAAGCTGGTTGCTGATTCCGGCGCCACCTTGATCTTCATCACCCACGACAACAGCCTGCTTTCCCGCTTTGATCAGACCCTGAAGATGCTCGATGGCCGCCTGATTGACGACAGCGGCAACTAGCGACATGAAGAGTCGCCTCGCCCTGCCGGTGCTGGTAGCCAAACGCGAAATGCGCCGCGACAAGCTTTCCTTTGCCCTGTCGACGATAACCATGACCCTGGCGGTTGCGATGCTCGGATCGGTGCTCGGGCTGACCGATGCGCTGCGCTTTAGCATCAGTCAGGACGCCCGCGCCCTGCGCGGCGGCGATGCCGATGTCGAACTGGAATCGCGCTCGTTCACCGAAGAGGAATTGATCTGGTTTGGCGAAAACAGCGAGCGGCTCACCGAGAGCTCCTACATGCGCGCAGCCGCGTTTACCCGCAGCAGCTCGGCGCAGATCGCCTTGCGGGCGGTGGACGACAAATATCCGCTGTTTGGCAAGATGGAGATGTCCGACGGCAGCGACTACCGCCACGACATGATCGCCAGCCCGCCAACCGCCGCCAAGATTCCGGTGCTCATCGGCGAAGAGCTGATCGAAACCTTGGGCGGGATCGGCAGTGAATTCTCAATCGGCGCGGCGACCGTGCAAATCGTCGGGCACATCAAGCGAGTGCCCGACCCCAACTCGGCAATGATGCTGTCGGCGCCGATGGTCTACATTGATCGCGGCGCCCTGCCGGCAACCGGCCTGCACCTGCCCGGCGCATTGAAGGACGAGAATGTGCGCGTCGATCTGGGCGAGCGCGACTTTGAAGAATGGAAACAGTCGCTGGCAAGTGCGTTCCCGGACGCACCTTGGCGAGTGCGCGGCCTGGACAACACCGTGCCCGGCCTGCGCCGGGTGCTGGGTAGGGCCGAGGCGCTGATGCTGCTTGCATCGCTGGGCACCCTGCTGGTCGCCGGCATCTGCGTCGGCAATACGATCAGCTCCTTCCTGCGCAGCCGGCTGACTTCGATCGCAATGCTCAAGGCACTGGGAATGCCCGGCCGGCAGTTGCGCACCAGCTACACCCTGGTGGCAATGATCTTCGCGCTGGCAAGTTGCGCGATCGGAATGCCGCTGGCCTATATCGGCCAGGAAATCATCGTCGAGGCGATGTCGGCGCGCCTGCCCATCGAAGTGCACACCTCGGTCACCTGGCGACAGTATGCGCTGGTGCCGGCGGTAGCGCTGCTGACCGCCTGGGTGTTCATCGCCGAGCCGATGCAACGCTTCTCGGCGGTAAGCGCCGCCAGCCTGTTTTCCGCCTCGGCCGGCCTCGACTTCATCGATGAGAAATCCTCGGCGCGCAAAAAGACCTGGCCGATCGTGGCAGGGCCGGCGCTGGTGATCTTCGCTCTGCTTTTCTATGCCGCCGGCGATCGCAAGTTCCTGCTCTGGTTCGTGGCCGGCGGTGCCGCCACCTGCATCATCTTCCGGCTGCTGGCCGAAACAATGATCAGTGCGGCCGGAAAAATAAAGCCGCCCGGATCGGCGTTGCGCATCGCGCTGCGGATGCTGGCGCGCTCGGGCGGATCAGTCAGTTCAGCGGCCACCGCCCTGGGCATCGGCCTGACCTCGCTGCTGACTCTAACCCTCACCCAGGCCAACTTCGAAAACGAACTGGACGCCACCTTGCGAGCGGAAGTGCCCGCCTTCTATCTGGTCGGGATGCAGTCCGGCGACGCAAACCGCATCCGCAGCGCGGCCGGTGACTTGCTGGCGGACGACACCCTGCACGAATTGCCGGTGCAACGGGCGCGCATCACCCATCTGGGGGGAGTGCCCCGCGAACAAATCAAGCCACCGGATGACAAGGAGTGGGTGCTGCGCGGCGACCGATTCATAACTTGGGCTGCCGATCCGGCCAACCAGTGGCGCGGCGCCAGCCGGGTATCGACCGGCGAGCACTGGCCAAGCGGCGCGACCGGACTGGTCTCCTTTGACGAGGAGGCGGCACTTGCCTTCGGACTGAAAATAGGTGACAGCGTCGGCTTGAACATTCTCGGCCAGACTTTCGACGTCACCATTGCCAACATGCGCCGGATCGACTGGTCAACGTTTGATGTAAATTTCGTGATGGTGCTGTCAGACGGGCCCTGGAATGAGTTGCCGCACGGCTACCTGGGCTCGGTGCGCCGGGTAAACGGCGACGAGGACGAATTCCAGCGGCTGGCGGTCGCCACCGCTCCGAGCGTCACCCCGATCCGCACCCGCCAGGTAATCGAGACGGCCAACAACCTGCTGCGCAAGGTCGGAGCGCTGATTAGCGCGGTGATGCTCACGGCAATCGTCTCCGGAGTGCTGGTGCTGGCCGCGGCGATATCGGAAGGGAGACACCGCCGGGCTCGGGATTCGGTGATCCTGCGGATGCTCGGATCGTCGCGCCGCCTGCTCGCCAGCGTGTTTCGCACCGAATTCATCGTCATTGCCGCGCTGGCTGCGATCCCGGCTCTAGGTGCGGCTGCCCTGTGTTCGTATGCAATCAGCACCCGCATCCTGCAACTGCCCTGGAGCATGGATCCGATCGCGGCCGGAGCAATCGTCGGGGCAACCCTGCTCATCGTCCAGCTGCTCGGCGCTGCCAGCACCTTCCGGCTGGTGCGCAATCCGCCGCTGGCGCTGCTGCGCAACGAGTAGCAATTGATCTGAAAAAAGCGTTTTTTCAACGCAATTGCGGTCCAATCAACCCAGGATTACTGTATCAGGCTACCGGCGTGCGGTTCTTGGCAAACCGGCCAGATAGCGAAAAGAAACTCTTTGCGCCGTCGAAATTCCAAGAAATTTATCCGGTGTGTTATGCTTACGTTGGTCATCTTCTCGCAACTGGCGGGAAGTTTTTTTGGCACTATGCTTGATTATCACTGCATAGCGATAGTCATAATCGGCAAGAAAGTTGTCTGCCCGCCAGAACTTCCTGCCCACTTCCCTGATGTAGGCGACAAGGCAACTTGCTCCGGTCAATTGCCAGACAGCTTTCGGGCGGATATTTCTTCTAGAACTCTTCAACTCAACGCAGACAATAATCTTGCAAGCTGGGCTGATTATTATGTAGTCGGCCATTTTGCATTCGTTGTGCCCTCCGCCAAAAATACTTTTGAGCATTGAGACTTTATTGTCTGCCTCCCGAAGTGACTTGTCTGCCTCGATAACAAAAGCATCCTTGGGCAGACCCGAAATCTGCACCGAATGCTCAGCATCGGGTTCTTGCAAATGCACCGATGCTTTACCGGCACCCTCTTGCTTGGCAAGAGCGCCGACAGCAATGAGTTCAGAGAGTATCAAGGCATCACTCATTTTCAGGTTACTCAAAGAATATCTCTTCCTGTATCTGATTCATTGCGTCTATGGTGCAATCAAATATTCGCGCATCAATGCCGGATTCCGCATTGATATCGGCTTTTACCAG
>JAPORI010000164.1 GCA_026710225.1 Betaproteobacteria bacterium | reverse complement strand
GTCGCGCAATTTGCCGCGACCACTCCTCTGCAAGCGGTTCCCCAACATAATGGCAAAACGCATTCTAGCATCATAGCATCTTGGCATTTGCCCTAACATATAAAACAATTATTTTTTGATTAGGTTCGCCAACCATGCATACTTTGCGCCATGCGATCCCTGATTTGCCTGACAACTTCTCCTCTACTGATTTTTGCCCAAGGTTGCCACTGCAAATATTTCGGATGCTACATCAGGATAACGCTCTCCAAGTTTGATAAAAGCAATCATGTCTTCGGGTGAAATTACTTCGGACATCTGAGAATTTGACAGAGATTTGAGAAGGTAGCCTCCCGTGTGCAAAATCTCAAGTCCGCTTGAACGCAAATAGCCATGAAACTCCAAAGGCGTGCACACTCTGCGATGCCCAATTGACAAATCTCTTTTATTAAGATAATTCTCGCATGGAAGCATCCCCATAATCACGGCCGCCTGCCTGTGTATTGACATGGCATTGGGAACGGATGCAAAAATTATCCCTTCGGGCACAAGCCAAGAAGCTGCCTTGCTTAGTACAGCAACAGGGTCTATCACATGCTCGAGCAAATGACCAATATAAATGCTGTCATAGGAACATTCCGGCTCGAACTCCTCTGCCAATGAACAAAAAAATCTGCACTCTGGCAGTTTCTCTCTGCCGCGATCGCACAATACTGGATCACCGTCAAGAAGATCAAGCCTGTCAACTTTTTCTGCTATTTTTTCAAGATCTTTTGATTCGGCAACCCCTATTTTCAGGACAGACCCCGGCTTGCAGTAACGCAAAAAGATATCGCGCTCATAAGCGCATGCTGCAGCGTCAATGTCAGAACAGTACACTGTTTCGGTGCTTATGGCAGTTAGCCTAGCCTTTTCTTCTTCATACATAGTCTGTAATAAACCCCTAAATGAAATATAATATAATCAGGAATGGGATTAAATCCGGATATTCTATCATATTGGCCCTACTCCCAAAAGTTGTACCCCCGCAATTAGAATCCCAACAACCTTGGAGAGCCAAAACTGAACTGACCCTTCCCCAAAGGTTGGAATCCTGGGGGCAGCCTCGGCTGCCCCCAGGATTTTGGGCTTGATTTTGCCCATCGATATACAGTCCCACCATCCGCCTTTTTTCGAGCCGTATCTTGTTTTCTCTCTGAAGAAATCTAACCAGCATAACCGATTGCGATTTTGCAAGCCATTCCCGCTCCCCATCACGACAGCACAGCATTATCTTTTTTTTGGCTTTGTTTGCCTTTTCTATCTAAATATGCTATAATTTACCCCGCCATGAAAATAATTGCGGCAAAAAACCTCAGCGCCAGTTACCGGAGCGGCGAACCCATCTTCACCGGGCTGTCTCTGGACATCCACACCCGGGAAAACACGGTCATTCTCGGCCCTTCCGGGGCCGGCAAGTCAACCCTGCTAAAGATTCTCTCCGGGATCAAGAAGCCGGATTCCGGTTCGATTGAGTTGGCCAGCAAGAACGGCAAGCCGGCAAGGCGCGGCCTGATGTTCCAGCATCCGCTGCTGCTGCCCTGGCTAAGCGTTCAGGCCAATGTGCGCATGGGTTGCCGCTACGACAACAAAGGCACCGACCCACTCCCGCTGCTGGCCTCGGTCGGCCTGGCCGACTACGCCAAGCGGCGCCCGGAAACGCTGTCCGGCGGCCAGAGGCAGCGGGTATCCTTGGCCCGCGCCCTGGCACATGACCCGGACGTGCTGATGCTTGACGAGCCCTTTTCAGCCCTTGACAAGGAATTGCGCTCCAGTCTGCGCAACCAGGTAATCGAACTGGCTGCCCAGCGCAACATCCCGATAGTGCTGGTCACGCATGATGTCGATGAGGGGCACATCTTCGGAGGCCAGATACTGCAAATGAGTGAACTGGCTGCCAAACCCGAGCCCAATCGCCTGCCGCAGCCTGCAAAAAGACGATCGCTGCTCTTCACCAACTGAAACAACTGAGGACAAAACCATGCCCGAAAACCAGAAACACGACGATATCTACGGCCACGCCGGCCATCCGCAAGACCCGCAAAGACGGGTTTTGCTTGACATGCTGGCTGCCGGCGGTCTGGCCACCCTGCTGGGCAAGAGGGCGGCGGCAGCCAATCCGGCCGACGGCGTGGTGCGGATCGGCTACCTGCCGATCACCGATGCTGCCGCCTTGCTGGTAGCCTATGCAAACGGCTACTTTGCCGAACAGGGCCTTGAAGCCGAGCGCCCCACCCTGATTCGCTCCTGGCCGGCGCTGGTCGAGGCGTTCGCCAGCCACACCTTCAATGTTGTCCACCTGCTCAAGCCGATTCCGATATGGATGCGCTACAACAACAATTTCCCGGTCAAGGTCGCCGCCTGGTGCCACACCAACGGTTCGGCGGTCGTGGTCGGCGGCCACACCAACATCAAGTCATTTGCCGACTGCGGCGGCGGCCAGATCGCGGTGCCCTTCTGGTACTCGATGCACAACGTCGTCCTGCAAATGGCGCTCAGAGAAGCAGGGCTCAAGCCGGTCATCAAGAATCAGGGTGAAGCCGTGGCTGCCGACGAAGTCAACCTGCAGGTGCTGCCGCCGCCGGAAATGCCGGCTGCGATGGCTGCGCGCAAGATAGACGGCTACATAGTCGCCGAGCCGTTCAACGCTCTGGGGGAAATAAAGGCCGGCGGCCGCGTCCTGCGCTTTACCGGCGACATCTGGAAAAATCATCCCTGCTGCGCCCTTGTCATGCATGAAGAAGATCTCGCCGAGCGGCGCGCCTGGTCGCAAAAAGTGGTAAATGCAGTCGTCAAGGGTGCCCTGTACGCTTCTGCCAACAAGTCGGAAACAGCTCGGATGATTAGCCGCGACGGAGAGAGTTTCCTGCCGGTGCCAGCCCAGGTGGTGGAGCGAGCCATGACCTACTACAACAACGAAGAGTACACCACCAGCCAGGCGGTGCGCAACGCTAAGGACTGGGGCAACGGGCGCATCGACTTCAATCCGTATCCATACCCTTCCGCAACAAAGTTTCTGGTCGAGCAGATGCGGCAGACCGTTGGCGGTTCCGACAATGAATTCATTACCAATCTTGAGCCGCAAACGGTGGCCCAGGACTTGGTCGACTACGAACTGGTAACCAATGCCCTGCAAGACAACGACAGCTGGCTTGCCGACCCGTCCGTAGACGCAACCTCGCCCTGGCAGCGACAGGAAGTGTTCAAGTTGTGAATTTTGGGCCAGCAAAAATGCTGCAGCCGGTAGTCGCCTTTGTCGGCAATGCCGCCATCGGTCTGACCGGCCTGTTGGCAATCTGGCACCTGCTGAGCATGACGCTCAGTTCCAATCCGCAACTGGCGGCATTCACCGACATGGCGCCGACTGCGGCGCTGATGGCGCTGGGCGCAATGGCCGCCGACAAAACCCTGGCGGTGCATATGGGTGCCAGCCTGGGCCGGATTGCGGCCGGTCTGGCAATCGCAGCAGTGCTGGGGCTGGTCACCGGCCTGCTCATCGGCCTCATCGGCAGGCTGCAACGCATCACCTACATGCCTTTCCAGTTGCTGCGCATGATCAGCCCGCTGGCATGGATGCCCATTGCAGTGATTGCATTTGACACCTGGAACGGAGCAATAATATTCATCATCACCGCCGCGGCGGTCTGGCCAATCGTCTATTCGGTATCCGGAGCGGTACGCAAGCTCAATCCCGAATGGCTCGAGTTGGCCGACAATCTGGGCGCATCGCGTCTGCAGAAAATCCGCGACTTCGTGCTGCCCGCCACCGCTCAGGACCTGTTTTCCGGGCTGCGGCTGGCACTGGGAATCTCCTGGGTAGTGCTGGTGCCTGCCGAGTTGCTGGGAGTAACCTCCGGTCTTGGCTATGCATTGAACGACGCTCGCGACGCGCTTGAATACGACCGGCTCGCTGCGATGGTGCTTGCCATAGGAATCATCGGGATGATTCTGGATTCTCTGGCCATGCTGCTGGTCAGACGTTGGAGTTGGCGGGCGACCAGTTAAACTATGTGGCACTTTTCCATTTTGCAAGGAGACAATAAATGAACAGCAAAACACCACTCGCCCCGATCGACAAGGATGGACTGGAAGCGCTGGCGGCCAAGGGCAAGTCAGACCCCAGCCAGGTACGCACGGTAAAGTGTCGCACCGTGGCCGAGGGCCGCTTCCGGCACCTCAACTACATCCGCGGCCTTGACCCTCACATCATTGACGAGCCTCCGCAACTGCTTGGCGACGACACCGCCCCCAACCCGTCAGAGGCGGCCCTGGCCGCTCTGGGAACCTGCATCTGCGTAGGCATTCACGCAAATGCCGGCCATAAGGGGATCGTCCTCAACAGCCTTGAGCTTGAGTTGGAGGCCGACATCAACATCACCTCGGTATGGGGCGTCGGCGACCTGTCCGACAAACTGGCGGGATTTTCCGCGGTTCGGATCAAGGCGAACATTGATGCTGATGTCGAGCGCAGCCAGCTTGACGAAATGCTAAAGCATGTTCTCAAGTGGTCGCCGGTAACCGGCACCTATGTCAATCCGGTACCGGTCACCGCGCAACTGGTCTGAGCCTTTGATGATGCTTGCCGTTTTCGGATTGCTGGCGAGACAGGATGCGTTTTGCCCAACCCAACCAATGTCTGGCGGTCATAGTCATTATATCTCCTCTACCACCTCTGATATGACCGCCGGACGCTTTTGCCGTCGAGCCGGAAAAACCGGGCAACCGAAGTGACGCAGGCGATATCGAAAATCGTTGACGGGCGGTTGCGCAGCGCCGCAACTGCAATCGACCAGCAGGGAGAGTATCCGCGCTCGATATTGCAGGGCTTGGGGGAGGCTGGCGCATTCGCCTCCCTGGCCGACGGAGACGAAGGTCTGGTCAAGACGATCGACTTGCACTCGGCGATAACCGCGTCGCGCAAGGTGGCCGCCGCTTGCGTATCGACCGCCTTTTGCTGCTGGTGCCAGGGAGCGCTTGTCTGGTACCTGCGCAACAGCACCAATCCTGCCCTGCGTCAGCGCCTGCTCGCCCGGGCTGCTTCCGGTCAGGTGCTGGGCGGCACTGCCTTGTCCAATCCGATGAAATACGTCACCGGCCTGGAGAATCTGCGCCTGAGCGCAACCGGACAGAACGATGGCGCCAGCCTGATATCCGGAACCATTCCCTGGGTTTCAAATGTTGAGGAAAACAGCCCGTTTGGAATGATCTTCTCCCAACCCGATAAACCGCCGGCCATGGCGCTGGCTGATTCTTCAATGCCGGGGCTGAGCATCAAGCCCAACGACAATTTCGAGACCATGGCCGGCACCGCAACGGTAATGGCTCGTTTTGAAAATGTCCCGATTACCGAAAGGAACCTGCTGGCCGACAATGCAGTCGAGTTCATCGGCACCATCAAGGCCGGCTTCATCCTGCTGCAGGCCGGCATCGGCCTGGGCATAATCGAAGAGGCGGCCGCCATCATCGAGCAAAGCAGGCGCACCCAGCCCTCCGGCTCCGAACACGGACTGCTGGCAACATCTGCCCAGTTGCAAGAGCAACTCGGTGATTTGGACAATCAGGTTGCGCAACAGGCTGCCAGAGCCAGTTCCGGCAAGCCGATTGCCGATCGGGAACTGTTTGGATTGCGCCGGGAACTGGTGCTAAAGGCAATCAGGGCTGCTACCGCCGCCCAACTGGTGTGCGGAGCCGGCGGTCTGGGCCGCGGTCGCCGCAGCGCCCGTCTAATCCGCGAGGCGGCATTCTACGGAGTTCTTACACCGTCGGTACAGCACCTGGACCACATTTTGCAAAACTCCGCTTGCGCAAACGAAAGCGCCGCTTCAGAGGCGCTCGTCGCTGCGGCAGCGTAGCCAGAGCAGCGCGTAAAGAGTGCGCGCTTCGGTTATTTCCCCCGCCTGCTTGAGTTTCCATGCATCGGCAAGGCTGATGCGGACAACCTGCAGATGCTCATGCTCATCCGGTGCCGGCGGCCCTTCAAGCCGCAGGCCACAGGCATCGAACACGGTAAGCGTCTCGTCGGTAAATCCGGTCGATGAGTGGCAGTGCATGATCTGCTGCCAGTCGTCGGCCACATAGCCGGTCTCTTCGCGCAATTCGCGCTGAGCCGTCGCCAGCGGCTCGTCGCCGGCATCGATCTTGCCGGCCGGAATCTCCAGAGTATGCCTGCCGAGGGCATAGCGAAACTGGCGCACCAGCAGTAGCGAATCATCCTCAAACCGGGCAAGCACCGCAGCCGCTCCGCAGTGGCGCAGGACATAGCGAGTCGCTTCCTTGCCGTTGTGCATCCTGACCCGGTCGCGGACCATGCGCATGAAACCTGCGTCACAGACCGTTTCACCGTCTATGCGCTGCTCGGTAAAGTCTAAATCACCAGCCATGGTGCCGATTCTAGCTTTCCTGCTTGCAAAATCACCGCAAAAGCCTTATAATATGTGGGCGCTGGATGTCAAACATCCGGCACATGTTCAAAAAAAATTTGGGGGCGCTTTTGGTCTCGACGGGTGATTCGAGGCTGTGAGTGCGTGTCAAGGCGCTGGGAGCCTTGTAAATCAAACCTGGAAACTTGAAGTTAAACGCGAACGACGCTAACTTCGCCTTGGCGGCCTAGAACCCGCCGAGTTCCGTCCCGTCAGGTCCGCAAGACGGGTAGCGGAATCATCCTCGCGGACTCGCCAAAGCGGTTGCGGCAACCGCAGCGGTTAAACCATAGCCGATCGCCGGATGACGCCTGTCGGATGGGCTATCAGCCGGTCAAAAAAGACCATTCGACTACACACGTAGACCTTGCAGTTTAGGACATGCGGAAGGGGGTTCGAATCCCCCCGCCTCCACCACTTTTCCCGCCGCCGGCTCACCGCCGGTGTGGGCTTTCAAATCAGGATGCCCCAACCCTGCGCATGAATCTGCGGTCAAGGTAGTCCTTCCATTTCCACACCCATTTCCCGGCAACGGTTCGGCCGTTGCGATGGGCGATTGCGCCGCCGAGACCGTCAGCGACAATCGCCAAAGCCTCGCCGCTGCCGCTCCACTCGTGCAAGCTGCCGCCTGTCATGGCGGCAGCCAGATTGGCGGCTAGCACCGGAGCCTGGCGGACTGCATAGACACCCGCCTTGCGCAGAACTCCGGCGGCCAGATCCAGATGCGCACAATCGCCGCTGGCAAACACTTCCGGATGCGAGATGCTCTGCAGTTTCCGGTTAATCTCAACGAATCCTCCGGCATCGACAACCAGCCCCGAACCGGCCAGCCCCTGCCAGGTATGCACTCCGGTCGCGACCACCGCCTCGCTGATTGACGCGCTCGCGCCGTTTTGAAGAATAATTCGCTCCGCACTTGCCTTTATCGCCGGGCTTCCCAGCAATACAGATATGCCGCGCCGCTGCATATGCCGGCCCAGAACCCGGGAAAGAACCGGATAGCCGGGAGTGAGTTGCTCATGCGCTCCGACAATGAAAACGCCGCCGCGGCGTCCTGCCGCGCGCAGCCGGGCATCGATTGCCAGCGCCACTTCGACTCCGGCAACCCCGCCACCGACTACCGCTACTGTCCGGGCCGGATTTGCCGGCAGGGCATCCAGCCAGGAAAAGAAATCGGCGACCGGTTTGACCGGGCAACAGTTTTGCGGTGATCCGGGAAAAGCAGCGCCTATCGTCCCGCCGACATTGAGCGACAGAAGATCATAGGAAACGCTACTGCCATCGGCAAGCCTGAGCATGCGTTTTGATGCATTCAGCTCAACGGCATCCTCTCCGACCAGCTTCACCCGGCTGGCAGCCGCCAGCCGGGGAATGTCGATGTATATTTCCTCCTGCCGGTAAAGACCGGCTATTGCACCGGTCATCATGCCCGAGTAGGCAACCTTGCTCTCCCCGCACACCAGCAGCAATTCCCAGCCGGCTTTTGCAACCGCAGCAGCAATGGCCGGCAGCGCCAGGACATGGGTGTGCCCGGCACCAAGCAGGACAAGGCGCTTTGCACTCACTGGTGGCCGGCCAGCACGCATTCGGGCCTGAGCAACCCCTGTTCAACCTTGGCTATGCCCAGCAGGATGCCTTCGGCCGATACCGCCGCGCACCTGCCGTCGGCAGCCTCGGCAGCCTGAATATCCTGTCCATTGCGCAGCTGCTTTGCCTGACAGTCGGTCAACGCAAAGCGCGGCATTCCGGCCAGCAACTCCAGCGGCTCGATGATTTGCGGCACCTGGTTTTCGGCAAGCGGCTGGGCGCTGTCCACAGACAGGCCATTGCATTCAATGCGCCTGAGCGCGGCCATCGTGCCGCCGCAGCCAAGTTCCTCTCCCAAATCACGCGCCAGACTGCGCATGTAGACGCCTGGGCCGCAGCGCACGTCAAGTTGCACCTGGTCAGGGCTCTCGGAAGCGGCATCAAGCAGATCAATCCGGTCAATGCGCACCTGCCTTATTTTCGGCTCGATCTTGTGGCCGGCGCGGGCATATTGATAAAGCGGCCGACCGCGGTGCTTGAGGGCGCTGAACGCCGGAGCGGCCTGATTTATCTGGCCAACATGACCAGTCAGGATCGATCCGAGGGCAGTCCGCCAGTCATCCGGAACCGATGCCTGGGCAAGCACTTTTCCGGAAATGTCGTCAGTGTCGGTGCACACCCCAAAGAGTATCGTAACAAGATAGCGCTTTGCCGACGGCAGATAGCGCAGCAGACGGGTAGCCGAGCCCAGAGCCACAACCAGCAGGCCCGAAGCCAATGGATCAAGGGTGCCGCTGTGGCCGGCTTTTGTCTTGCCCGGCAGCCGTCTTTTGATAAGCGCTACCGCCTGCGCCGAACTGGGGCCGGCCGGCTTGTCAATGGCGACAAATCCGGCGCTGTTGTCAGTCTTCATCCAGACCGCCGCTGGCGCAGACGAATTTCAGTTGCGGCACCTTGCGCATGCGCAGGCTGCGACTCAGGCAGGTGCGCAACTTGCCCTGATTGCGTTCGAGTGCGGCAACAGCGGCATTCGGATCACCGCCGAGAATGGTGCAAAAGACGGTTGCGCTGCTCAAGTCGCTGCCGACTTGCACATGGGTGACCGTAAGCAGACCGTCCCTGCACAACAGACCGACTTCGCCGGCGATGGCGTTTCTAATCAGCGCCGCGATCCGCAAGTGGCGGGGAAAACCGTGCGGCATCTTCGCCGCCCTTGTTACAGAACCTGAGCGGTGCTGATGACTTCGACCGATTCGAACCTGTCGCCGACCTTGAAGTCGGCGAAGCGGCGCAATCTGATCCCGCACTCCGATCCGGCCTCAATCGACTTCACTTCCTCCTTGAAGTGGCGCAGCGACGATATTTCATCGGTAATCATTATCTTGCCGTCTCTAACCACCCGCAGGGCAAGATCGGAGCGCATTGTGCCGTCGACCACCGCGCAGCCGGCGACCTTGCCGGTCTTGGAAACCGTGAACAACTGCCGCACTTCGGCGCAGCCGATAACCTTCTCCTCGATTTCCGGATCCAGCATCCCCTCAAGGGCCGCCTTGACATCGTCAACGACTTCGTAGACAACCTCGTGGAAGATCGCCTTGAGGGAGCGTTCCTCGATCATCTTGCGTGCCTTGTTGTTGGTTGACACCCTGAATCCGCAAATCATCGCCCCGGAAGCAGCAGCCAGATTGACGTCCGATTCGGTAACTCCGCCGACTGCGCAATGCAGAATCTTCAAGGAAACCTCGTCATTGCCAAACTTCAGCAGGGCCGCCTCGAGCGCTTCGGCCGAACCGGCTACATCCGCCTTGATGATCAGGTTGAGGAATTTCTTTTCCGCCTCGCTGCCGGACATTTCCAGCCAACTGTCGGCATCCTCGGCAAACTGGATGCCGCTGCCTTCGAGACGATTATCCCGCGCCAACTGGCGGCGGCGCTCGGCGCAATCGCGAGCCACCCGTTCGTTGGGAACGACCAGAAACTCGCTGCCCACCTTGGGCATTTCCGACAGCCCCTGGATTTCCACCGGAGTGGCAGGACCGGCCAGCGCAATGGCCTCGCCATGTTCGTTTTTCATCCCCCGCACCCTGCCGTGGGCGGTGTCGCACAGCAGCATCTGTCCTTTCTTGAGTTGTCCGTGCGCAACGATGCCGGTAACCACGCTGCCCACCCCCTTGGTGGTATGCGCCTCGATGACCGTGCCGCGGGCAACAACATCAACAGCAGCCTTGAGTTCAAGCACTTCGGCAGTCAGTTGCACCGCTTCGAGCAACTTGTCCACCCCTTCACCGGTATGGGCCGAGACCGGCACCATGATCACGTCACCTCCCCATTCTTCCGGCTGCAAACCCCGGCCGGCGAGTTGTTCACGCATCCGATCGATTTTCGCTTCCGGCTTGTCGATCTTGTTGATGGCGATAATCAGCGGCACGGCAGCGGCACGGGCGTGGTCGATCGCCTCAATCGTCTGCGGCATCACCCCGTCGTCGGCGGCAACCACCAGAATCACTATGTCGGTGACCTTGGCGCCGCGGGCTCTCATCTCGGTGAAAACCTCGTGGCCGGGCGTGTCCAGAAAGACAATCTTGCTGCCATTGTGCTCGATTGCATAGGCGCCGATGTGCTGGGTGATTCCTCCGGACTCCCCCTCGGCAACCTTGGCCTTGCGGATGTAATCAAGCAACGATGTCTTGCCGTGATCAACATGTCCCATGACGGTAACCACCGGTGCCCGAGCCTCCAGGCGCGCATCATCAAGAGCACGCAGTCTGACTATTTCGTCCGGTTCCCGATCACTCTTGACGGCCTTGCCGACATGACCAAGTTCCTCGACGATTATCATCGCGGTTTCCTGATCAAGCAAATCGCTGTCCCCCAGCTCCGCACCAAGATCCTCGGCCTTGGCTTGCACCTGCTCGGACTTGATGCCGAGCCGATGGGCAAGATCACCCGCCCGGATACTGTCGCCGATTGCAACCGTGCGCGCCTGGGGTGCGACCGGCTTTTGAAACTCCTGCCGGCGCACCTCATTCATCGCACTGCGGCGGGTGCTTTCCCGCCGGCTGCGCGCTTCGAGCTTGGCCCGATCCATGGTCAGCGTCCCGCGCGTCCGGCGCCGCTTATCCCGCTCCCGCTCCTGGCTTTCCTTGCTGGCCATGGCAAGCTTGGCCATCTGCTCATCGCGTTTGGACGGCTGCTGCCGCGGCTGCGGCGATCCGGCATCGGCACCCGGTGCCGCAGTGGCGGCGGCCTTGCTTTCCTCGGAGCGCTTTCTTGCCGCATCCTCTTGCGCCTTGCGCTTCTGTTGACGGGCTAGCAGATCACTTACTACGCCCAACTCCTGCTGTTGCGGTTCGATGCGTGCGTCAATCTTGATTTCGGAAACCGGTGCCGGAGCCTTTTCGGCGGCGGCAGGCGGAGGCGACACCGGCTTGCTGCGACGAGCCGCAGGCGCAGGCCGGGCGCGGCGTGGCGGCCTTTGCTTGCGCCCCTCGATAAGAATCTCGCGGCCACCAACCGTGGTGGTGTTGCGCTTGGGCGCACCACCATCGCTTTTGAGGGAGATTTTCCGGCGCTCCGGTCTGGCCGGCTTCTTTTTGGTCTGTTGCCGGTCGCGAAACTGGGTCTCGACCAACTGGACCTGCTCGGGGTTGAGCAAGTCAACCGTTTTCATGTCCAGCGCCTCCATGGCAAAACGGCGCACGTCATCGGCTGCAGCCTTGAGATTGGCCGCCACCTGTTCTATGGTCTGCAGACTCACTGCGCCAATCCCGCTCCTAACTGTCCTGCTCGACAGTTTCCGGCTTGACACCCCCTTTCCGGGCTGTGACAATAAGCTGACTGGCATCTTCTTCCGAAAGGGTGCCGCAGATTTCCAGAATCTCGTCAATGCTCAGATCGGCCATGGCCGCCACGTCAAGAACGTCGCTGGTAATCAGCGAACGCATGATCTCGGCCAGGTCTTCGCGCTGGCTGCCAAGCACTTCGGAGATCAGGGCCGAGAAATCCTTGCCAACCTTGGCCAGCTTGCTCTTGTATTCCTCCTCGGCACGAACAACCGCCTCGCAGGCCCGCTCGTGGACTGCCGCGGCGATTTCCCCGTCGAAATCCTCAATTGCGGCCAGATCATTGCTGTCGGCCTCGGCAATGTCCTCGACGCTGTTGAAGCCTTCGGTGTAAAGGATCTCGGCCACCGAAGCGTCGATGTCGAGCTTTTCCATGAAGTACTCGCTCTTGGCCTTCATCCGCTCGTTTTCCATCTGATCGGATGATTCCGGATCGGTTATGTTGATGTGCCAGCCGGTAAGCTTGGAAGCCAGCCGCACATTCATGCCGTCCTTGCCGATTGCCTGAGCCAGATTGTCCGGATCGACTATTACGTCACAGGACTTCTCGCCGGTCAGGCGCACCCGGACAACTTCCGCCGGCGCCAGCGAGCGCAGCACGAAATCGGTCTCGACATCCTCGAACTGGACTATGTCAACCCGCTCGCCAGCCAGCTCGGCGGTAACCGACTGCACCCGCGAGCCGCGGATTCCGACGCAGGTGCCGACCGGGTCAACTTTCGGATCGAGCGAGCGCACCGCGATCTTCGAACGATAGCCGGGATGGCGGGCGACGCTGACTATCTCGAGGACCCCTTTTTCTATTTCCGGCACCTCGCGCTCAAACAGTTTGCGCAGAAAATCGTCAGCGGCGCGGGTGAGATAGACCTGCAATCCGCGGTGAGCCTCTTCAACTATGCCATTTTCCTTGATCAGCGCCCGCACCCGGTCGCCCTGACGCAGGGATTCCTTGGGAATTGCGTCGGATCGTCGCAACCGGCACTCGACCCGATGCGCCTCGATGATGACGTCGCCGGTATTGTGATCGATCCTGCGGACCGTG
>JAPORI010000065.1 GCA_026710225.1 Betaproteobacteria bacterium | reverse complement strand
GCGGAGCTGCTGGCACGCACCGCCTCCATGATCCGGGTTACATTGCCGGACAAATCACCAACCTGGCAGGGCAACTGAGCAAGGGAGATGGACAGGCCGGCGGCGGCGACCGGACTGTTCATGCAGCGATCTTCGCTTGGGCGGTAACAAACCAGTCGGCGGACCGGTAGCGATCAAATGCGGAACCGGCAAAGTACTCGCCCAGATTTTCCTGACCGTTTTTCAGGCAATGGCCAACCGCCTGCCGGCACTCATCTTCCTGGCCGGCCAGCGCATAGGCCAAAGCCAGATCAGCGCTCATCGAACCGGGCTTGATCTTTTCGCCCTGGCGAAACTTTTCAGCCGCATCGACCAGCATCTGATCGGCCTGTTCACCTTCCGCCATCCGGGCCAACTCGATCAGGGCGCTTCCCCACAGCCGGTACATGGTCAGCGAAGAACTGTACTTGGCAGCTGATTCATAGTGCGAAACTGCCTCTTGCAGATGCGTTCGGCTGTCGCCGCTGGGACTGGCTGCAAAACGCTTGCACGCCTGCTCGGCAGCGCGCATGTGTTCAGCAAAGCGACTTGCCGCGCTCGTCTTTGCCGACTTCTTGCCGGCCGCTGACTTGCGCGCCGGCTTGCGCGATGGCGGAGGGGCGGCACCGTTTGCCTTGACCGGAGCAGTGGCGCTGGCGGCAGCAGAACTTTTGCTCTTGCCGGCTGGGGCTTTCTTTGCCGGCTGCGGCTTGGCCGCCGGCTTGATCGTCGGGGCGGCAAAAACCTTGGCCGGCTTGGCGCCGGCCGGCTCCTCCTGCTGATTTGCCGGCTGCTTGGAAGACGGCGGCTTTGCATTTGCCGCAAGTTTCGGAGAGGAGTCTGCTGTCGGCTGTGACTGGGAACTGCCGGCACTGTCTTCGCGGTAGTAGTTTACCGTCGGCATCTGCACCTTCTTGCGCTCGGGAATGTAGACCGGCTCTTCATCCTCTTCCTTGCTGCTGGCAGCATTGTCGGCAATTGCCGCAGGCACATTCTTGATCCGATCATAAATTCCGGAGGCGACACTTGCCCCCACCCGCTTGAACGAATTCCCCAGTTTGCCAGCCGATTCACCGACCATGCTCACCTGACTGCGCACCGCCTGGCCGGCTGCCTGACCCAGTGGCTGGGAATCACTGGCAGCCGGTGCTGGCGCTGATGCAGGAGCCGGACTGGCCGGCTGGACAACTGCAGTCGGGGTCGGAGGCGGTGCTGACGGTGCCGGACTGGCCGGCTGCTGGACAACTGTAGCCGCAACTGGTGCCGGAGTTGGCGCGGCTGGTTGCTGGACAACTGCAACCGGAGCCGGTGGCGCTTTCGCCGGCTGCACCGGACTGGTGATCTTCGCCTGCAACTGCTGGAGATTGCGGTTGCGCTGAGTGTAGATCTGAAAAAAGCGCAGCGAAGTGTCGCGATAGACGCTTGCCTCGGGTCCGGAAGTAACCTCGGCCAGGCCCTTGTAGCAACTGGCAAGATGCAAAAGCACCTCCGGATTGCCATCGTCCATCTGGTGCAGCCGCTCCCAGTAGGAAATTGCCTGCCGCCAGTCGGAGCCCTGCTCGCACTTGAGGGCGTTGGCCTGATAGTGCAGACTCACCGGCAGAGTCGGATCGTCGGCGGCAGCATAAACATTGCCAATCATCTTTTGCGACATGCTTTTGTCATGTTCGCGGGTATGGTTCATCGCATTATCCAGTCCGCGGGCAACCTGGAAGTGATCGTATTCGGGACGCTGGACATGACGATCGATTTCAGCCAGCGCCCGTTCGCTGTCCCTGATTAACTGGCGCATCCGATAGATGTTCACCCGGCTCTGGTGCCGAATCGTGTTGAGCACCAGAAACACAACGATGCCGCCGGCGATCAGAAACGCAATCAGCAGATTCTGGATATAGCCGGTCGAACGCTCGATCTCCCGCTCCATCTGCTCGATGCGCAAATTGGTTATGTCGCGCTGGCTGCGGCTTTCCTGGCGAATCTGGTTGATCTCGCCGAGAAAATCGCCGCGGGAAGCGGCCGCATCCGTCTCAACAGCCGGTACCGCAATAACGCCGCCGACCGAATCCTCGGCCGGTGCCAATGAACCAGCCAGCAACGCGCCAGCCGCGACAACGATGCCCAGCCACCCTAAAAGTCTCATGCCAGAGCAAGATTCTAGCACTTTTGCGGCTTTTTGCCCCTGTTTTTACCGGTAATCCGGGCCAAATCGACTGCAACAGTTGAACCGGATGTCAAAGTCCGCGGCAGGCGCAGGTTTCCGAAGCGCACCCTGATCAGGCGACTGACCCGCGCCTGCAAGCAGGCAAACATCTTGCGCACCAGCCGGTTGCGGCCCTCGCAGACAACCACCCGGTAGCGAATCTGGCCGCCGGGCAGGATGCAAAACAGTCGCGGTCGGCAGCGGCGCCCGTCAATGATCAGGCCGCTTTTACACACCGCGGCCAGCCGCTCAGCGGCAATCCGATCCGGAGAGTGCACCTCGTATTCGCGCTCGAGCGCGGCGCTCGGATGAGCCAGCCGATTTACTATCTGACCGCAATCGGTAAACAGCAACAGCCCCTCGCTGGCGACATCGAGCCTGCCTACCGCCAGCCAGTTGCGACCCGCCGGCGCGGCGGGTAAGGATGCAAACACCTGATCGGCACCCTGACGACTGGTTATCTGGCCGCGCGGCTTGTAATAGGCGATGATCCGGCCGGTTGCAGCAGCCGGCAGCGCAAGTGGTGCGCCATCTACCGTTATCGTCGCATCGGGCAAGTGGGTGGAACCGGGGGTAGCCGCGACCCCGTTGATCGCAACCCGGCCGGCAACTACCAGCGCATCGGCCTTGCGGCGGGAAATGCCCAGCGCCGCGGCAACCGTCTTTTGCAGCCGGGTTGGCGAGGTGCCGCTACTGCTGCTGTCGATCGCCGGATTCCTGCTGGTTGTCGTCGTCGTTCTTGGCGGCAGCGCTTTGTTCACTGGCCGTCTCCGGCAGCGCGTCGGCAAGCGCCGCCGAATCGGCGACTTCGAATTCATCAAGCGCCGGCAGATCATCAAGGCTGTCAATGCCGACATCCTCGAGAAACTGGCCGGTGGTTGCATAGACCAGCGGCCGGCCGGGAGTTTCGCGGCGACCGGTTATCTCGATCCAGCCGAGTTCCTCGAGCGCGGCCAGTTGACTGGCCGAGGCGCTCACTCCGCGCAGCTTTTCGATATCACCGCGGGTCACCCCCTTGTTGTAGGCGATGATCGCCAGCACTTCCAGCATCGGGCGCGACAGCCGCGGCGGCGACTGCTGCTGCATCACCTTGACATAGCGCTCGTATCCGCCGCGAGCGCGCAGCCGCCAGCCGCCGGAGACCTTGACCAGTTCCAGGGCGCGCTGCTGCCAGTTTGCCGCAACCTCTTGCAAGGCCTGCTCGATGTCTTTCTTGCCCAGGCCGCTGTTGTCGCCAAACACCCGCAGCAAATCAGCAACCGACAGCGGACGCGCCATCCCGAGCAAGGCCAGCTCGACTATGCGACTGACTTGATCGGCGGCGATCTTGGCCTTGGCCATTGCCTGCTTTTGCTAGTGGCTGCGCTTGCGGGGCACGACTGCGATCTCGCTGTCGCTGACTTGCTCGACGCGCACCAGTTGCTCCTTGGCCAGTTGCAAGATGGCAACGAAGAACACTCCAACCCGCTGCCGGGAGGCGTGCTCGATGCCAAGCAGCCGGGAGAGGATGCTCTTGCCGGCCCGGCGCAAGCCGGCAAGCAGATGCGCCATCGCCTCGCGCACCGTGAAGGCGTCCACCTCGATGTTGAGGGCGCTGTCGCCGCGGGCTCTTTCCCTAGCGGCCAGCAGCGCCCGAGCCAGGGCGGCAAGATCGACGCGCGGCTTTTGCGCCGCTGCCGGCGGCAGCGGCGCATGGGCATAGATGAAATCGCGGCCACAGCGGGGTCGCTCGCCCAGATGCTCGGCAGCCGCCTTGATCCGGCTGTAGACCAGCAGCCGCCGCACCAACTCGGCACGCGGATCCTCGGTGCTCTCTTCCTCGTCAGTGGGGTCCTCCGGCAGCAGCATGCGCGACTTGATCTCAATGAGCGTCGCGCTCATCAAAAGATAATCGGCCGCCAACTCCAGCTGGCTGTCGATGATGCAATCGACATACTCAAGATACTGGCGGGTGATCTCGGCCATCGGGATGTCGAGAATGTCGACATTGTTGCGCCTGATCAGAAAGTGGAGCAGATCGAGGGGACCTTCGAAGTTCTCAAGCAGCACCTTGAGCGCGTTGGGCGGAACATAAAGCGACTGCGGATACTCGCTGATCGCGCGACCGGCAACGACCGCAACCGGGGAGCCGGGCGCATTCACAGGCTGCACAGCCCCACTGCCTGGCGCACCTCGGTCATGGTCTTCGCCGCCGAGTCTTTGGCGCGGGCGTTGCCCTGCTCGATGATTTGCGCAACCCGCTGCGGCTGCGCCAGCCACGGTTCGGAGCGTTCGATCAGCGGTGCGCTATGGCGCTCGACATGATCGGCCAGTGCCGCCTTGCAGTCGCGACAGCCGATTGCCGCACTCTTGCAGCCGTCCTCGACCCAGCTGCAAGTCTTGGCATCGGAAAAGATTTCATGCAGCGGCCAGACCGGACACTTTTTCGGATCGCCGGGATCGGTGCGGCGCACCCGGGCCGGGTCGGTAGGCATTTTGAGCAGCCTGGGCTCGAAACTGGAGCGTGGTTCAAGCATCCCTATGTCGTTGCCGTATGATTTGGACATTTTACGCCCATCCAGCCCCGGCATCTTGGCAACCGGGGCAACCAGCGGCGCCGGCGGCTTGAGAATCTCCCTCCCCGAACCCTCGATCCGGCCGGCCAGCCGCTGCTTTTGCTCGCCGCCCAATTGCGCCTGGGCAATCATCTCGATAGCCTGGTGGCGGGCTTGCTCGTCCCCGCCCTGCTGATAGCGCCGGCAGCAATCATCAAAGGCGGCTTGATCGGAAAGCTTTGCTGCGCAAGCATCTGATTGCTCCTGCCAGCCGGCATCCTTGCCGAACAATTCGTTGAAGCGGCGGGCAAGTTCGCGGGCGAACTCGATGTGGGGTAACTGATCCTCACCGACCGGAACATGATCGGCGCTGTGCATGAGAATGTCTGCCGCCTGCAAGATCGGATAGCCGAGAAAGCCGACGCTGATCTCGTCGCGGCTCTTGCTCGTGCAGTAGTCGCGGAAAGTCGGCACCCGTTCGGCCCACGGCAGCGGACAGATCATTGCCAGCAGCAGCGCCAGTTCGGCCGGTTCGCGCAGCGCCGACTGGACGTAGATCACCGAGCGATCCGGATCAATTCCGGCAGCCAGCCAGGCGGTAACCATAGCCAGCGACTGGCCGGTGAGCTGACCGGGCGCATCGGCCGCACCACCGGTGGTAAGCGCGTGCCAGTCGGCAACGAAAAAGAAGCATTCATTGGCGCGCTGCAGTTGCTGCCACTGGGAAAGAACGCAAAGATGATGACCGAGATGCAAATGGCCGGTCGGGCGCATTCCCGACAGCACCCGGCCGGCCGCCGGCTCAGGCACCGCGGCCGCCTTGCAGGTTCTCGATTCCGGCCCCGGCGCGCAAAATCTGCATCTGCGGCTCGGAAAGATCGACGACGGTTGCATCCGATCCGGGCAACTCGCCGGCATCGATGACCAGATCGGCAACCTTGTCCAGCCACTTCTCCATGCCAGCCAGATTGCGCACCGGAGCATCGCCGCCGGGCTCGAACAGAGTGCAGGAAAGCAGCGGCCGGCCAAGCTGGTCGATGAACTGTCTGAGCACATCGCTGTCTGCAACGCGAAAACCGATCGTTCGCCGCTTCGGCGCGGCAAAGGACTTGGGCACTAGAGAAGTCGCCTTGAGCACGAAAACATAAGGGCCGGGAACCAGACTCTTTAGCATCCGGAAGTGATCGTTGTCGACCACCGCATAGCGGCCCAGCTCATCGAAGCCGGCACCGAGAAAGGTGAACAGGTGCCGGGCATCCAGGCCGCGCAACTGGCGGATCCGTTCGAGAGAACTGCGATCGCCAAGCGGGCTGGCCAGGGCATAGTTGGTGTCGGTGGGCAGCACCGCCACCCCGCCATCGTCCAGACGCGCGGCTGCGTTGGCGAGCTTGCGCGCATCGACGCGCTGCTCGTCAAGTTGCAGGCGCAGCGCCTTCAACTGTCGCTCGGCTGCTTATCACCGCCGGATTTGGGCATCAGGTAGCGGGTGCCGCAATAGGGACAGACGATATCGCCGCCTTCCGGGGGTGCGGTCAGATATACCCGCGGGTGCAAGTCCCATTGCTCGCCGACCGGCGGACAGGTTACCGGCTGGGACGGATCTTCGACCTTGACGGTGCGGCTCTTGGTTGAATCCATCTACCCGTCGCCGATCCGGGTAAGCCAGTCGGCGTGCCGCTCGTCCTTGCCGGCGACGCAGTTGAAGAAGCGCTGCTGCAACCGTTCGGTGACCGGACCGCGCTTGCCCGCACCGATCTGGCGCCGGTCAACTTCCCTGATCGGGGTGACCTCGGCGGCGGTGCCGGTAAAAAACGCCTCGTCGGCAATATACAAATCATCCCTGGTCAGCCGCCGCTGGCTGCACTCGATGCCCTCCTCGGCAGCCAGTTCGAGAATCGTCTGACGGGTGATGCCGGCCAAGGGCGTATCCAGCGGCGGAGTTACCAGCTGGCCGGCAAAGACCAAAAACAGGTTCTCGCCGGAGCCTTCCGAAACATAGCCGCTGGTATCAAGTTGCAGCGCCTCGTCAAAGCCGTCGGCGACCGCTTCGCTGTGGGCGAGCACCGAATTTACATAGTTGCCGGAAATCTTTCCCCGGCACATGGTTACCGCCGGATGGTGGCGCCAGAACGAGGAAGTCTTGATCCTGATGCCGCGCTCGAGACCCTCCTCACCCAGATAGGTGCCCCAGGCCCAGGCGGCGACAATCGCATGCGATGCGTTCTTGGCAATGTCGATGCCCAGTGATTCCGGACCAAAGTAGATCAGCGGCCGGATGTAGGCCGCTTCAAGGGAATTGGCCCGGACCACTTCGCACTGGGCGTCGATGAGCTGCTGGCGATCGTAGGAGACCGGCATGCCGAGGATCTTGGCCGAGTTGAGCAGCCGGTCGGTGTGCTCGGTGAGCCGGAACGCCGCCGGTCCCCGCTCGGTGGCATAGGCGCGCACCCCCTCGAAAACCGCAGTGCCGTAATGCAGGCCGTGGGCGAGCACATGCACGGTTGCCTCTCGCCAGGCAACCAGCTTGCCGTCCTGCCAGATCCAGCCGTCCCGGTCAGCCAGACTCACGCCAATCTCCGGCTACAGCCGGCGGCAATTGGGCTGCGGCTTGTGCATTCAGTCATACCGGGACGATTCTAACGCCGCCGCCAGCAGCGCGCTATCAGCAGCAGTATGCTAAAGTGACGGCATATTTCTATATGGGAGCGCTGCATCGTGCACGGTCCGGCCGGCCGGAACCTGGGGATTTGCGCGCATTCGGGAAACCAGGCTAGATGCCGGACACCTTCCTGCTAATTGCCTTTGCGCTGATTTGCTCGGGCACCCTGTCGATGTTCGAGACTGCGATCCTGTCCAGCCAGCGCCACCGGGTGATGCAAATGCGCGCCAGCCGCCGGCGCGGCGCGGCCACCTTGCTCAAGATCCTCGACGATCTGGACAGCGTCCTGGCCACCATCTTGCTGTGGAACAATTTCGCCAATGTCGCGATCGCATCGCTGGCCACCCTGCTGGCGATTGAGATGCTCGGCGCCAGCCAGGCGTCGCTGTCGGCCACCAATGCGGTAACCACCCTGGTGATCCTGCTGCTGGCGGAAATAACCCCCAAGGCAATCGGAGTGCGCTATCCGGAAAGGATCGCCTGCGCCGCGGCGCTAATCCTGACGCCGGTAATCAGGATCAGTTACCCGATCATCGTGGTGGTGCGGACGCTGGTGCGGTTCATGCTCAGCAAGGCCGGCGCCATAACCGAAACCAGCGACATCCGCCGCCTGCAAGTCGACGAGTTGATGGCACTGGTTTCCGATCAGGGCTCACTAAAAGAGATCGATGACGAGCACCGCAACATGCTGCTGCGCCTGATCGGAATGGCGCAGATGGCAATCAGCGAACTGATGGTGCCGCGCGATCGGATTCACTTTCTTAACCTTGATGATTCCGACGAGCAGTTGCAAAAGCGGCTAAAGCGCACCCGCCATGATCAACTGCTGCTTTGCGAAGGCGGACTGGACAAGGTGATTGGCGTGATTCGCACCATTGACGCCTGGCAGGCCTGCGCCGCCGGCGATCGAGCGCGGCTGACGGAAAACTGCCGCAAGCCGCTCTACCTGCCCGAGACACTGACGCCGATCGACGCTCTGCGCGAGATAATCGCCCAGCAGGACCGGCTGGCGCTGATCGTCGACGAGTTCGGCGGCCTGATCGGCATGGTCAAGGAATCCGACTTCATCCGCCACCTCACCTCGTCACTGCTTGAACACCAGCCGCGCACCGGTGCCGACGGCAACGGCAACTACTGGCTGGTGACCAGCGACGAGGCGATCAGCAGCATCAACCTGCGCTGTGCACTGCATCTGCCCACCGATGAGTCGCGCACGATCGGCGGACTGGTCGCCGCCCGGCTCAATCAGTTTCCCGAATATCCGCTGTGCCTGGTGGTCAACGATATCCGCATCGAGATCGAGCAAATCGGCGAATCAACCAGCCAGATCCGAATTCACAATCCAACCTCTTCCGGGTCGTAGCCGGCCTGGCCGATCGCCTCATCAAGACTGGTGATCGGCAGGCTGCAACTGCCGGCGCGACAGATCTTCGCCTGCACTTGCTGCGGCGGCCGGCTCTGGGCCAGCATCCCCGGCAGTTCGGTGCTCTCGGCAACCGGATAGATCGCCTGAAACGGATTGGCTCGGGCCAGTTGCGCGCACCAGCGCCGCACTTCGCCCTCTTGGCCAAAAACCGCAACCTGCCGGCTGCGACTGTTGCGCCGCCAGAGCGCGGCGAGCAAACTCGAACAGTAGCGGCCCTGCTCGCAAAGCAGGCTGGCAAAGGCGCCCAGAATCCGCTCGGCGGCATCGAGCAGCCGGCTGTCGCCGGTCAGCCAGCCCAATTCGAGCAGCAACTGGACAGCAATCCCGTTGCCGGAAGGGACGGCAGCATCCTCACCGCTGCGCACAATCCGCCGGCAATCCTTGCGGTGGCGACTGACAAAGCGCAATCCGCCGCGCCGATCGTCGAATTCGGCCAGCATCGTGGCGGCCGCATCGGTGGCCGCAGCCAGATCGGCAGCCTTGCCGCGGCCTTTGAAGATTTCCAGCCAGGCCGATCCGATCAGGGCGTGATCATCGAGACAGGCAAGCGCCAAAGAACACCTGCCGTCGCGCCAGACACTGCGCAACTTGCCATCGACGACCAGGTTGCGGCTGCAAAAATCAAGACTCGCCGCCGCCCGATCAATCCATTCCGGAATCGCCAGCAGCCGGCCGGCCTTGGCCAGCGCCCGGGCTGCCAGCGCACAGTTTTGCGCCAGCACCTTGTCGTCGACTTGCGGCTGCACCCGGCGCTGGCGGGCTGCGTTGAGAATTGCCCGGATATTTTTCTCTTCACCGGCCGGCTTGCTCCACTTGATATGCGGCAACAGACGAATGTGCCAGACATCGGCAAAATTGGCAATCGAGGAAATGTTGCTCCTGCGCCCGAAAAACTCCAGTTGCGCCGGGCTAAGCGTCTCGGCAAGCTGCTCGGCGCTCCACAGATATGATCCGCCCTCGACCCCGGCGGCATCCGCATCGATCGAACTGACAAAACCGCCGCCGGCATCGCCCATCACCTTGATCATCCATTCGCCGGTGTGAATGGCCAGATCGCGGTAATCGTCTCGCGCAAAAACCACTGCCGCCAGCGCATACAGTTCGGTGAGCAGCGCATTGTCGGAGAGCATTTTTTCAAAATGGGGAATATCCAAAACCGGATCGACGCAATAGCGGAAAAAGCCGCCTTCAACATGATCGTGCAGGCCGCGGGCGGCCATGGCATCAAAGGTGCCGGTCAGGTTCTCCCGCAGCCGACTGCCACCGAAGCCGGAGGCGGCCATTTCGAGGGTAAACAGCAGCGACGGCGCCTGGGGAAACTTCGGCGCCTTGCCCATGCCGCCATTGATCGGATCAAAATCGTTGGCCATGATCCGCGCCCAGCGCAGGAAATCATCCTGGCCCGGCGGCGAGCTCCGATCGCGGCCGGTGGAACGATCAATTGCGTGCAGGGCGCGCATCAACCGGCGGTTCTGGCGTTCAATAACGGTGCGTTCTTTGCGCCATACTGCAATGACCTTATCGAGGACCGCGCTAAACGCTGGCAGCGATCCGCGCGTTCGGGGCGGGAAATAGGTGCCGCTGAAAAACGGCACCTGATTCGGATCCATAAACACGGTCAGCGGCCAGCCGCCGGCGACGCTGGCGATCATGAAATGGGCACTTTGAAAGAGCCGATCCAAATCCGGATGCTCCTCGCGGTCGACCTTGATGGGGATGAAATGATTGTTGAGGAGCTCGGCGATTTTCGGATCGGAAAAAGACTCCTTTTCCATGACGTGACACCAGTGGCAGGCGGCATAGCCGATCGACAGCATGATCGGCAAATCCCGTTCGACGGCCAGTTGCAGCGCCTCATCGTCCCAGGGCTGCCAGGCGACCGGATTGGCGGCGTGCTGGCGCAGATACGGACTCAGCGCGTCGGCCAGGCGATTTTCAAGCGGCTTCACAGCTGCTTCCTCAGCAAGCAGCGAGCAAGGCGCAAAAACTTGCGCCACAGAAAAACGAAATCCTTCTGGCAGCCGAATTGATGCGATTGTTTGAAATGCCAACCATGAACCGATCCTATCACCTGTCGCCGGTGAATGGAAACTTTCCACGATTGCCCCAATCAGATATTTACCGGCATAAAATCCCGCTCTTTTCCCAGTCCATCAATTTCCCCGATTCCATGCCCAACATCCCCCTGCCGGAAAGGCTCGAGGATCTGCTGCCGGCTGAAGCCGAAACGGTAGACCGCGCCGCCCGGGCGGTATTGGAAATGCTCGCCGGCTTCGGATACCGGCTGGTCATGCCGCCGCTGGCCGAAGCGCTGCCCTCGCTGCTGGCCGAATCGGCAAGCGACAGCGAACTGGCCAGCCGCACCCTGCAACTTACCGATCCGCTCGGCGGCGCGCCGATCGGAATCAGAGCCGATATCACCCCGCAGCTGCGCCGCATCGACGCCCAAATCGGCAGTAAGGCAATCGAACGCCTGTGCTACTGCGGCCCCACCCTTTACGCCCGCCCGATCAATCCCTGGCAAAGCCGCGAACAGTTGCAAGCCGGCGCCGAGCTGTTCGGCGCACAGACAAAACCGGGCAACGCCGAAATCCTGATGCTGGCAATCAGGGCGATGCACGCCTGCGGCCTTGCCGAGCTTGCGGTTGCCCTCGGCCACGCCGGCATCATCAACGCGCTACTCGCCGATCTTTCCCCGGAAAAGGCGGCCGCCACCCGGCGCAGCATTACCCGGCGCGATCCGCTGGCCATGCGCGAGCATAGCCAACAACTGCTTGCTTGTGCACGGATCGCCAGCGTAGCCGATCTGGAGCAACTGAACACTGCCGATCTGCCGGCTGGTGCCGCCGACGGCTTTGCAGAACTAAACGATGTCGCGGCACTGCTGGCCGAAGCCGGGGTCGAGACGATCATCGATCTGCCCGGCCTGGCCGGACACGAGTATCACAACGGTGTTACCTTTGCCGTGCTGTCCGGTGAGAAGATCGTCGCTCGCGGTGGTCGCTATGACCGCGCCGGGCGCAGCGCAATCGGCTTCACCGCCGACATCCGGCAACTGGCCAGCGAGCTTGCCGAAGCACGCCGACCCGAGGCGGTTGCCAGCCCGGCCGCCTGGCACGATCCGGCCTGGCGGGCGGCGGTCGACAAGTTGGCCGAGCAGGGAAAACAATTATGTCTGGATGATGAAACCCGGACGCAGTCCTGCCGGCAGCGGCTGGTGCACAGTGAGAGCGGCTGGCAAGTCGTGACCGGCGAGCAAAGCCAATGAGCGCTCCTTCCTGCGTAGCGGTGGTCGGCCTGCAATGGGGGGACGAGGGCAAGGGCAAGCTGGTCGACTGGCTGGCGGCAAAAGCGCAGCATGTGGCCCGCTTTCAAGGCGGCAACAACGCCGGTCACACCCTGGTGATCGACGGACAGCGCATCATCCTGCACCTGATTCCATCCGGGATCATGCAGCCGGATACCCACTGCTACATAGGCCCGGGGGTGGTGCTTGACTGCCGGGAACTGGATGAGGAAATCGGCAGGCTGGCCGCCAACAAGATTGCGGTAGCCGGCCGTCTGGCGATAAGTCCCGGCTGCCCGCTGATCATGCGCCACCACATTGAACTGGACCGGGTGCGGGAAACCAGCAACCGGATCGGCACCACCTTGCGCGGCATCGGCCCGGCGCACGAGGATCGGATCGCCCGCCGGGCGGTGCGACTGCGCGACGTTCTGGCCGGTCGGCACGCGCCGCTGGTGGCCGCCTGCGTCGAACACGCCAACCGGGAACTGGTCGCTTTGGGTGCGGCAGCGCTGGATGCCGGGGCAGTTGCCGACGAAGCCGCAGAAAGCGCCGGGCGCATCGCCGAACACGCGCTGGATGTTGCCGGCGCCCTGGGCAGCGCCTGCCGGCGCGGCGAACGCATCCTGCTGGAAGGATCGCAAGGTGCCCTGCTTGACATTGACCAGGGAACCTATCCGCATGTAACCTCCTCCAACTGCATCGCGGCGGCTTCAGCCGCCGGCCTGGGCGTAGATCTGCGTCCGGAACCGTTTGGCATCGTCAAGGCCTACGCCACCCGGGTTGGCAACGGCGTCTTCCCGACCGAAATTTCCGGCGCGGCGGCGGCAGCGCTGCAAGCAGCCGGCGAAGAGGTCGGTGC
>JAPORI010000157.1:5148-12997 GCA_026710225.1 Betaproteobacteria bacterium | reverse complement strand
CCGCGCTGGCAGCTGGTGGCACCGGGGCGCAAGGCCGGCGATGTCATCCGCGCTCTGGCCTGGATGGGTCCGGAAGAGGCGCCCGATGCTCTGGGCAAGGTAATTCCGCGTTTCAGTCAGGAAGATTGCGACGAGCTGGCCGCAGCCCGCGCCTTGCTGCCGACCTGGCTGGCCGAGATAATCAGTCAACGCATTGCCAATGGCCAAATCCCTCTATCAGCGGCTGTCGGCTGACGAGCGCAGGCAGGTCCTGCTAAAAGTCAGGGAGCACTACCCGTATAAACCATTCTGGCTGGAAAAGGATGTCTGGATCGTCGCGTCACTGCAATCGCTGCATTCCGCCGAGTTTACCGAGTTTGCCGATGGCCTCACCTTCAAGGGTGGCACTTCGCTGTCGAAGGGGTTCGGGGATTTGCGTCGCTTTTCCGAGGATGTGGATGTAACCTACGATCTGCGCTCGCTTGCTCCCGATCTGGTTGCCAGTGCCGGCGGCTCGGCACTGCCGCCCACCCGCAGTCAGGAGCGGCGTTGGAGAAAAGTGCTGCGCGAACGAATCACCGAATGGGTTGCCGATAGGGCGCTGCCGTTGATGCGCAAATCACTTGCCGAAGCCGGTTTTGAAGCCAAGTTGCACGCCGATGGGCAGAGTCTTTTCATTTGCTATCAGCCGATATTTGCGCCAGCAGGAATTGCCCTGCCCGAGGTAAGGATAGAGTTCGGAGCGCGTTCCACCGGTGAACCGCGCCAGCGGACAACCATAGTCTGCGAAGTTGCCAACCATTTGCCCGAAGTGATCTTCCCTCAGGCGCAGTTGTGGATAATGCTGGCCGAGCGCACCTTCTGGGAGAAGGCGGCGGCCGCCCATGTTTTCTGCAAGAGCCAGCGGCTGAGAGGTGAGCGCCGCTCGCGGCACTGGCATGATCTGGTCCAGCTCGACAAGATGGGAATCGCCGATCAGGCAATCGCCAGGCCGGATATTGCCCGGGAAGTTGTCCACCACCAAACGATATTTTTTGCCGAAAAGGATTTCCACGGCGATCCGATCGACTATGAGGCGGCATTCTCCGGCTACTTGCAGCTGGTGCCGAATGCTGAGGCGCGCACGATGCTGGCGGCTGATCATGCCCGGATGCTGGAATCGGGAATGCTGGTCGGTGAAAACGAATCGTTCGATGAGTTGATGGAGCATTGTGCGCGCTTGCAAGAGCGCATCAATGCCGCGCAAGGCGGCACAAAAACATAGCCACAATCAACTGTTAACCGGATGCGGCGGGTTGGCCGCCAGCACTGTTTGCTCAGTTGCCAACCGCGGGAAATGCTTGTCCCTGACCACCTCCGAAAGTTGGAGCATCATAAACTGGAATCCGGGGGACGGCTGGCAGCCGAGGCCGCCAGAACATGGCAGCAGGCTGCGAGATGACCGTCAGGATACACCTTTTTCGGGCAAAGCAGCCAAATCGGCCCGAATCGGCCCCGATTTCACCGGCTGCACCCTTAAAATCGTCAATCCTGCCAAAATGGGAACTTTTATCAACCGCTTCAATACTGCGCTCGCCGGCCTGCTGCTGGCTGGCCTGGCTACGCTCGCCCCGGCATCGGCCGCTGAGCCGGTCTTCGTCGGTGATGCTTCCGGCGCGGCGATCGACGGCTATGATGTGGTTTCCTACTTTTCCGGGTTGCCGCAGCGGGGGTTGCCCAACTTCGCGGTCAACTACCGGGGGGCGGACTGGTATTTTGCAAGCGCCGCCAACGCCGCCAAGTTCCGGCTTTCCCCGGATGCCTACATCCCCAAGTATGGCGGCTTTTGCGCCTATGGAGTTGCCAACGGCTATCTGGTCAAGTCCGATCCGCTTGCTTGGAGCATCCATCAGGGTCGGCTGTATCTGAACTTCAATGCAATCTTGCGGGTAAAGTGGCTCAACGGCCGCACCGAATACCTGAGCCTTTCGGAGAAATACTGGCCCAAGCTCATCGGCTAGAAAACTTGCCTGGTCCGCTAAGGGCCATATAGATATGAATCTGGCTGTGGCCCAAGAGTGGAATGAAACCACTCTTTTCAGGATTCCCCATTGCAATGCATGCAGTTCAAATCAGCGAGGTAAACAGACGCCTGGCGGAACTTCTGCTCGCGGCGAGAGCGCGGCAATATCCCGGCGCGGCCGGATTGTTGCACACATTACTCCTGCGCCAAAAGGCAAACAGCCTCAGCACAAGGCGTCAGGAACCCGGCATATGAGCGGTTTTGTTCTTGATGCTTCGGCAACTCACAACGAATAGCTCGCCTGCACTCGGGCGCCGTATTGAGTTGAGCCGCCGTCTATTGCAAACGGCGCACCACCGACCACCGCGGTGCCGCCGACAAAGCGGGATGCCCAGGCGCTAGCCGACACTTGCCAGTTGCCGGCTTGCCGCTGCCAGCCGGCTACCAGCCCGGCTTCGCTTCCGCGCAACTCATCAAGCAGGTTGCCGGAAATGCAGCCGGCTTGCCTGACATTGATCCCGCCGGTGAGACTGATCCGATCAGTTGGGCCAATCGCCGCCTGTCCGCTAATCGCCAGACCCAGATCGATTGTGCAGTCAAAGGCGAACTCACCGCTGCCGGCACCGCCAAAGAAATTGTCCGACCGCCCGAGCGTGAAGCCTGCCGCCAACTTCTCGTCAAGGCGATAGTAAAGCCCGACTCGATCATCGGCAACCCGCAGTCCGAAATCGGTTGCACCAGCCGGCGCCAGATCGCGGGTTGCGAAGCTCCCCGGTTGATAGGCGGCAGCACTGGCAACCGGCCGATAGGTGCCATCGAAGCTGTCGTTGGCAAAGCCTACTTTCAGGCCGATGTCGCTGAACCCGGGCAGCGACAGGAATCCCAGCTGCGCGCCAAACAGGCCGCGGGCGAAATCATCCATGTAGGCAGATCGTTGGCTGCCAGCCTCCTCACCGGGCAGTGCCGCGCTCTGGGCGATGGTCACCGTTGATACCACCGCAGTTGGATTGTGCAGCCGGTAGGTTTCATAGGCCATGCAGCCGATATTCAGTCGGCCGCGGCCGGTTTCGGCATCGGCACCGGTTGCGCCCAGGTCTTGGGCGCAGTCGATCGCCAGCTGGAATAGTTGGGCAACCGTTGCACCGGCCGGCATCCGCTCCCAGGTTTGCAGGTAGACGGCCAGGCCGAATTGCTCGGCGATTTCGTTGCTGGATATGTCAACCGGTGCGTAGATCGAAACAGTCGCCGCCGGCGCGATCCAGTAGGTGTAGGGAACACCCAGGCACCAGTTCTCGATGTTCTGGCAGCCATCCGAATGGCGGTGGCGACCGGTCAGTTCACTGTTGAGAGCGTAGAGAAAGTGCACCTTATCGGTTGCCGCGATCGGGCGCACGCCGGCTGCGCGCACCGCAGTCAGGTCGCTGGCCGGGTTTTGCTGTCCTTCGGTGTCGGCGTGCGAATCGACATGGATGATGATGTGGGCGCCGGAAGTTACAGCAGAACTTTCCAGGCCGGCGGCCTGGGCGGAATCGGAAGTGAAGAAGTCGCCGAAGTCCTCGCCGGGAAAACTAACCAGGCCGTTGGCGGCAATTGCCTGGTAGGCGGTTTTCAGATCGGCCAGGGAACCGGGCGGTGCAATCCGGGTGTAGTTGCTGCCGGCGGCAAGGCCAATCCGATCGAGCAAGTCAAGATCATCGGCCCTGGCCGCAACATGCACCGCCGCGCTGCGATCGGTAATGGCGCTCAGATCAACATCGGCAAAGGCGCGGGTTATCGGATCACCGAAGTCCAGCGAAACGAACTGGCGCATGTCGTCCTGATAACTGAATCTTTCGCAGCGCGCGGGTGCGGCTGCCACCAGCACATGGCCGGGATGGCAGGTCGGCACCTGGGCGGTTTTCTCGGCCAGGCAGCCGATATCGAGGCGGCCCAAGCCGGTATCGGCATCGGCACCCGGCACGCCGAGGTCCTCGACGCAGGAGATCGCCAGATCGAACACCGCCGAGATGTGGGTGTTTTTCGGCATCCGCTGCCAGGCCATCAGATAGGATGCAAATACGAACGGGGTTGACAGCGATGTTCCGGCCAGGGATTTCGGCGCGTCATTATCGACAAGCTCGTCGAGCGGTTGCGGCTGCAAGAAAAAGGCAAACGGAACGCCGATGCATTTTCTCTCGACATAGCGACAACCGAACGAAGACGCAGAGCGCCGGGCGGTATTGTGCGGGTCAAGGCCGTAGACAAAATGCGCCTTGTTGGTGTTGAAGGCCGCGATGTATGCATCGATATATTCAATTACTCCGTCGCAGGAGGAGTAGGGACATTCGCTGGCGCCAAATTCGCTGGTGCCATCATTGCCCGCCGAGATCAACAGCCAGGCGCCCTTTTCAATCTCGCGCTCTGCCACTTGCGGAAAGGGAACATCCTTTTGATCGTCGGGCCTGAACGGCCGCCATATGTCGTAAAAGGGAAATACCCGCGAGTAGTTCGCCAGATCGTGCGAGGAAAGCAGCAGATACGAACCGGTGATTGCGCTAAGCGAATCGTCATGCGACAAGAAGTTGTAGTCCGGATTGGCCGGATCGGCGGACAGGCCGATTAGGCTGAGCAATCGGTTGATGTCGGCGCCGTGATCGGCGGTATCGACTACATAGGCATCAGCGCTGCGATCGACTCCGGCGGCGGCAATTCCGGCACCGGCAAAAGCGCGCGCCAGCGGGCTGGTTGCACCGGGGGCATAGAGGTGGGTGGCGGCGATCGGCCAGGCCAGTCGGTCTGCGCATACTGCCTTGCGCACCAAAACCCGGTTTGCTGTGCAGTCGGTTGCGTTTGCCGCCTGCCAGGCCAGGCAGCCGATGTCGAGTCGGCCCAAGCCGGTCGCGTCGTCAATGCCGGTGGCACCGATGTCATCCACGCAGCTGCGGGCGATTTCAAATACCGCCGCAACCGAGGTTGTCTCCGGCATTCGCTGCCAGGCGGCCAGGTAGGCGGCCAATGCGAAGGTGGCCGGATAGACGGCTCCGCTCAAAGTCTGCTTCGAATCATCGCGCAACTGGACGGTGAACGACCAGGGCACCCCGATGCAATGATCCTTGATGTGCTGGCAGCCGTTGGCGGCTGCGGCGCGACCGTCAAGGGCGGCGTTGAGGCCGTAGAAAAAGTGCACCTTGCCGGTGGCGGCGGCTTGGCGGGTGCCCTGCCGGTAATGGGTGGGCAGGGAGGCGAGCGGATCGACCTGGCCGTCGCCGCCGGTATTGACCAGCAGCCAGGGATGGATGCCGTCGGCCTTTATCCCCGCCGGGGAATTTTCCCCGGCCGGGGAAAAGGGCAGGCGCAGATACTGGGAATAGGCAAGCGCAGCCATGCTTGCGTTGGTGAGTGAGCGAAAGTCGCGCGCCATGACAGTTACCTGAAAGTTGGGCAGCTGGCCCGGCTTGCTCAGGTCGCGGGCCGGTTCATCGCGCCTGATATAGCGGATGCCGACGGTGGCAACCCCCATTCGGGCAAACAGGTCGGTGAACTTGTCCAGTTCGCTTTGCACACCATTGCCGATGAACAAATAGGCCTGTCCGCTGCGACTGGTCGTTGCACTGGCAAGGGTTACATTGGCAAACGCCTGTTGCAGGGGACTGGTTGCACCCTTGTCATAGGCGTGACTTGCCAGCGCTGTCCAGTTGGTTTGCGGCCGGCAGTTGTTGTCAGCAGCCAGGGTAGTGCCGGCGCGGCACGACTTGCGGCCAACGCAGGCCGCGGCGACCAGAATCTGGCCGTCCGGACAACTCAGGGTCTGACAGGTTATTGAGGCAACCATTCCTTCGCCGGGCGGACAGTCGGCGATTTGCGAAGCTTCCCAGGCCAGGCCGCCGATCTCCAGGCGGCCCAGCCCGGTCTGCTCATCAGCACCAGTGGCACCGAGGTCCTGCACACATTTGCTGGTTACCAGATCGAACAGCGCGCCGATCCCGGCGCGGGCCGGCATTTGCTGCCAGGCAGCCAGATAGGCGGCAAAGGCGAAGGTCGAAGCCTTGCCGGTTACGGTTTCGCTGCTGTCATCGCGCAACCCGACGGTGAACTGTCCCGGAGCACCGATGCAATGATTCTTGATGTTCATGCAGCCGTTGGCGGCCGCGCTGCGGCCAGTCAGGGAATTGTTCAGGTCATAGAAGAAATGAATCTTGCCGGTGGCCGCGGCGTTCCTGGTTCCCTGCTGGCGCCAGCCGGGCATCGAAGCCAGCGGATTGACATTGCCATCGTTGCCGGTGCCGACCAGCACCCAGGCTCCGGCGCGCAACTGGGCGGTGCCGATGCCGGTATTGGTCGAGTCGTCATCGGTGCGCAAGGGGACATTGGCAAAGGAGAAGTTGACCAGATCGCCGGCGGTGAGGGAAAGATAGTGGTTTACCAGATCGGCAGGTGAAACTGCACTCAGGTCATCACCCAGATCAAGCAACGAGAAGTCTCCGGCCAGGCCGTTGCGAGCAAGGAAGTCAACCGCCAAGTCGCCGGCTGCCGCGCCATCGAGCAGCCAGGCGGTTTTGCTGCGATCAACTTGTTGGTCGCCGGCAACCAGATCGAAGGCTTGCTCGATCGGACTGGCAACCCCTTGCAGATACTGATGGGAAGCCAATTGCGTTAGCCAGGAGCGCGGCGCGCAACTGTTGCCAGCGAGCACCAGCACCGTTCCGGCCGGACACTGAATCTTGCGTATACAAGTGTTGCCGGTCTTGATTTCATGGTCCGGGCAGCTCAATGGCTGGCAGTCCTGCTTGCCAACCAGTATCTTTCCGGCCGGGCAGGAAGTTGCCGCGGCCGCTTCGCGGGCCATGCAGCCGATATCGAGTCGACCCAGGCCGGTGGCTTCATCAGCCCCGGTTGCCCCGATGTCATGGGCGCATCTTTTGGCGATGGCGAAAACCGCACTGATGCCGGTGTTGGCCGGCATTCGCTCCCAGGTCGTCAGATAGGTGGCAAAGGCGAATGCAGCCGGATAGCCATTGACAATTGCGCCGGCCTCGCCAACTGCAAACCGGCGCGGCACCCCGAAACAATAGTCAACGGTGTGCAGGCAACTGCTTGATTTGGCTCCTGTCGATTGCAGATCGTCAGCCAGACTGTAGAAAAAATGAATCTTGCCGGTTTGGATTGCCGCGGCTACACCCGCTTGGCGTTGTTCGATGATCTGGTTGAACGGATCGTAATTGATGTCGCCGGTGTGCATCAGCATCCAGGCTCCATCAGCCACTTGCCTGGTGCTTATTCCCCTGCTGGCATGATTGTCATCGGTTATCAATGGTCGATCTTCAATGTCGAGGAAATCAAAGAAAGATACCTGATAGGGGAAATAGAAAAGCTGCTGGGAAGAGCGCGCCAGATAGGCATTGACCAGCGGTGCGGTGCCGGTTCTTAGCGCGGTGGGTTCGAAGCCCAGATCGGTGTAGGTGTAGTGGGTGGCGCGTTGCAAATTGGCGCCGGCGAGAAAGTCAATTATCTTTTGACCGGTATCACCGCCGGAAACCAGATGCACCTGATTGGCGCGCTGCTGCACCGGGGCATTGATGCCGACTGCGGCAAAGGCTTTTATTTGCGGACTTGCGCGGCCGGCGACATACTGGTGCAGCACCACTTGCCTGTGGTATTGACAATCAACCGGGGAAGTGATTGAGCTGCCGCAGGCTGGCTCTGGCACCGTCGGCTGGGTTGTTGTTGCAGCACCGCCACCACCGCCACCACCGCCGCAGGCGGCAAGAGCCAGCGCCGCGGCAATCAGGCCGGCAAAAGATAGCCAGTCAGACTTGTTGGCAAAAAGGCGGCCGCCGTTGTGATTCATCTACTCGGCTTGTCTTGCCAGTTGGCGCGTTCAAGTTTGCG
>JAPORI010000157.1:0-5138 GCA_026710225.1 Betaproteobacteria bacterium | reverse complement strand
CAGGCGGTGAAGCCGGCGGCGTCGGTGGCAAGGGCATCGGCGCCGGCTTGCAGCAAGGCGCCGAGCACTTGCGGAGTTTGATTGTGGGCCGCCGCCCAGTGCAGCGGGGTGGCGCCGTCATCAGCGCGACTGTCGAGCGATGCTCCGGCTTCAATCAGTGCCGCGACAACCTGTGCCGAGTCGCTGTTGGCGGCGGCCAGATGCAGCGGGGTGGCATTGAGCAAATCGCGCCCGTCGATTTTTGCCCCGGCGGCAATCAGCACGGCAATGATTTGCGCAAAGCTGTTGTGCGCGGCGGCCGAATGCAGTGGGCTTACTCCCTGATCGTTGCGCGCGTCGATATCGGCACCGGCGGCCAGGATCATTTCGATCACTTGCGGGGTGCTGCTGTAAGCAGCCGCCGAATGCAGCGCGGTGAAGCCGGCGGCATTGGCCGCGTTGATGTCGGCGCCGGATTCGATTAGCAGCTCGATGATTGCCGCGCCCGGTGCATTGGCCGCGGCGATGTGCAGCGGGCTGTTGCCGCGCTCGGTTAGCGCGTTGATGTCGGCGCCGGACTCAATGATCAGGGCCAGCACTTGCCGGTTGTTGTTGCCGGAGGCAGCCGAATGCAGCGGCGTGCTGCCGTCAGCGGCGCGGCTGTTGAGGTCGGCTCCGGCACTAATGAGCACTTCGATCATCTCCGGCGGCTGATTGGCCGCCGCGGCGATGTGCAGTGCGGTCCAGGAATTTTGCGCTGTTGCATTGATGTCGGCACCGGCACTAATCAGCAGCCGGATGATTGGCGCGGCGTTGCCATTGGCGGCCGCCGCGTGCAGCGGCGTGCTGTCTTGGTGGTTGCGGCTGTCGACGGTCGCACCGGCGGCCAGCAGCGCGGCCAGCACTTGCGGATTGGCATTGGCGTAGGCGGCTGCGTGCAGCGGCGTGAAGCCGTCGGAGTTTTGCGCATCGATATTGGCACCGGCACTAATCAGCCGCGCAATGACTTGCGGATCGGAACTGTATGATGCGGCCATGTGCAGCGGCGTCCAGCCAAACAGCGCCTCTGCCTGGGCATCGGCACCGGAGTCCAGACAGGCGCCCAGTTCGGCGGCATCGGCCTGACGGAAAAACGCTTCCGATTCAAGATCGCATTCATCGGCGGCGGCCGCGGCCAGCAGCAAGGCGGTGCCGGCCAGCGCGGTGGTGATTGGCATCACCAGGACGGCTTGTAAACCACCAGCAGCACGATCGCGATCAGAATCAGGGTCGGAATCTCGTTGTAGAAGCGAAAGAATTTCCCGCTCGGGTGGTTGTTGCCGGCGGCGAGCTTCTTGATGTATGACCCGCAGCTGATGTGAAATGCGACCAGCAGTCCGACCAGCCCCAGCTTGATCCACAGCCAGCTGCCGCCGAAGCCGGGCATGATCGAAAAGCCAAACAGGATCGATGCGGCCATCGCCGGACCCATGATCCGGCGATAGAGGCGCTGCTGCATGATCGTGAAGCGCTGCCGGCCCGGTTGATCGGTGCATTCGGCGTGATAGACGAACAGGCGGGGCAGATAGAGCAAGCCGGCAAACCAGGACACCACTGCGATGATGTGCAGCGACTTCAACAGCGGAAACAGGACGGCCAGCATGGTGGTGAGTGAGATTCTAGACCGGTTTTGCTAACCAAGCAGCCGGCGGCGGGTAAGCCAGGCGGCCAGCCAGACGCCGAGCAGCGCATAGGCCGCCAGGCCGATGGCCGGTGCGATCAGCAAGGCGGGTTGCGCGCTCAAGGTTGCAGTTGGGCGCAGAATCTGCACTGCCAAAGTCATCGGCAGCCAGGCGGTTGCATCCTGCAACGCTTCCGGCATGATCGAGCGGGGGAAGAACAATCCGGACAGCATGATCATCGGGGTGACGAACAGCGAGAAGAAGTAGGAGAAGAACTCGTAGCTGCGGCCGAGCGCGTTGACGCACAGCGCCAGCGCCGCCATCGCCAGCCCGACCAACGCGCACAGCGGCAGCGACAGCAGTGCGCCGCGCCAGTCGACATAGCCGAACGCGACCACCATCACCAGCACCGCGCTCGAACTCATTACCGCCTTGCAGCCGGCCCACAGCCACTCGGCGAGCAGCACATCGTCCAGTTGCATCGGCGCGCACAGGATCGATTCCCAGGTGCGCTGCACATGCATCCGGGTGAAGGCTGCATACAGGCCCTCGAAACTCGCCGAGTTCACCGACGAATAGGCGGCCATCGCGCTGGCGACGAAGACGATGTAGCTGCCGCCCTCGACTTCACCAATCAGCGCCCCGATGCCCAGTCCGAGTCCGAACAGGGCGATCGCCGGTTCCAGGACATGAGTCATGATCGAGGTCCAGGCCATCTTCTTCCACACCAGCCAGTTGCGCCGCACCACCCGCAACATGCGCCGCGACGGGATGGGCGGCTTTTTCGAAACACTCATCAGCTCGCTGCCGCCTAGTTGTCGCGCAGCCGGTGGCCGGTCAGACGCAGGTAGACATCTTCGAGTCCGGTCGGCCGGCGGGTCAGCGGATACTTGCCCTCCTGTCCGATCGCCGCGGCCAGTTCGCTGCCGTCGTCCAGATAGCAGTAGTGCAAGTCACCGAGTTCGACCACCCGCGCGGAAACTTGCGGATGCTCGGCCAGCCAGCCGGCGAATCCGGAACCGGAAACTTCCAGCACTTGTGCTTCGACATGTTCGTCAATCAACGCCGCCGGGCTGCCGGCGGCGATCACCTTGCCGGCATCGATGATTAGCACCCGGTCGCACAGCCGCTCGGCCTCTTCCATGAAGTGGGTGGTAAGCAGCAGCGCCCGGCCCTGGGCGCGCAGCCGTCGCAGCCGCTCCCAGATCAGGTGGCGGGCGGCCGGATCAAGGGCGGTGGTCGGTTCGTCGAGAAAGATCATCTGCGGATCATTGATCAGGGCGCGCGCCAAAGCCAGCCGTCGCTTCAGGCCGCCGGAAAGGTTGAGCACCGGTTCGCGCCCGCGCGCCGGGATGCCGGCGAATTCGAGCAGCTGCCCGGCTCGCGCGGTGGCGGCACTGCGGCCAATCCCGAAGTAGCTGGCATAGATGAGCAGATTGTCCAGACAGTTGAAGTCGGCGTCCAGCCAGCTGTCCTGGGGCACCACGCCGATTTGGGCGCGGGCGCGCAGTGCCGCTTGCGGCAGCTGGTGGCCGAACACATTCACCGATCCGGCATCGGCGGCGATGGTGCCCAGGCAGATGCGCAGGAAGGTGGTCTTGCCGGCGCCGTTGGGTCCCAGCAGTCCGACGCATTCGCCGGCGGCAACTTGCAGATCGATTCCGGCCAGCACCTGGCGCGACCCGTAGCTTTTGCAAATCCCGGTTGCGGTCAAAACCGCGCTCGCGCTCATCGTTGCGCCGGATCGCGCAGGTAGCAGGCGGCGGCGGTGAACATCTGCTGCCAGGGCGTTGCGGTTTGCCAGGATGCGGGTCGCCAGGACAGGCAGCCGGCGCGCACCGCCCGTTCCGGATGCGGCATCAGCAAGGTGATCTTTCCGTCGGGAGTGGTAAAGCCGCAGTGCCCGGCCGGCGCGCCGGCCGGATTGAACGGATGTTGTTCGGTCGGATCGCCGCGGTTATCGACATAACGCATTGCCGGGATCGCGTCGATCAGACCGTCTTTTTGATCGGCGGCGACGAATTCGGGTCGCCCCTCGCCGCTGGACACCGGGATTGGCAGCATCGCACCGGTTAGCGGTGCCAGCAGCACTGATGGGCCGGGCAGCACCTCGACCATGCTCAGCCGCGCTTCGAAACGGCGCGATCGATTGGCGACAAAGTGCGGCAGCCGGCAGCGGGCTTGCTGGGCAAACAGCGATCCGAGCTGGGCGAGCACCTGACAGCCGTTGCACACGCCGAGAGTGAGCGTGTTGCGGGCGAAGAATTCACTCAGTGCCGCACTCAGGGCGCGGTTGTGCAAAATGGTCTGTGCTTGGCCGCGTCCGGCACCGAGGGTATCGCCGTAGGAAAAGCCGCCGGGCAGGGCGAGCATTGCGACTCCTTGCAGCAGCTGCGGCTGGGCGGCCAGTTCACCGGTAAACAGGATGCGCACCGCAAAGCCGCCGGCGACCAAGGCGGCGGCCATTTCCATCTGGCTGTTGGTGCCTTGCTCGCACAGCACCACTGCTTCCGGCTGACTTGCCGCCGCCGGCAGCGGTTTTGGTGCCGGCGGTTGGTTGCGCACGAACAAGCCGCCGTCGTCGGCAAACGATCGGGCTGCTTCCTGGGCGGCGCAATCCGGATCGTCGCGCTGGGCGCGAATTGCCGCACCCATTGCACTCCACTGGCCGCGCAACTCGTCGAGATCGAAATCGATGATCTTTTTCTCGTTGCGCAGCACTTCAATCCGCCGCCGGGGGTTGGGCCAGCCAACCGTCTGCGGCCACAGGTTGTCGATGCCGGCATCGGCAGCGATTTCCAGCATCCGCGCGGCATTGGCGCGCTTGACTTGCACCAGCACCCCGATCTCCTCGCACAGCAGTTCGCGCAGCATCAGTTCGATGCCGCCGCGGCTGGATGCATCGGCGCTGTTTTCGCAACCGTCGGCGTCTTGACCCATTTCCGGCTGACAGCGCGCGTCTAACGCCAGGGTCACTCCGCAGTTGCCGGCAAAGGCCATTTCGGCGGCCGCAGCCAGCAGCCCGCCGTCGCTCAGATCGTGATAGGCGATTAGCAGTTTCTCGCGCCTGGCCGCGGCGATGGTATCGAGCAGCCGGGCCAGTGATTGCGCATCGATGTCCGGCACTGGGGCTGCGTCCAGATCAAACACCTGGGCGAGCGTCGATCCGCCCAGCCGCCGTTGATTGGCGGCACGCAACAGCAGCAGCAGACAGTCCGGGTCGGGATCAAGCTGCGGGGTAAGGGTGGCGCCGGCGTCGGCTACCGTGGCAAACGCGCTGGCAACCACGGTTAGCGGGGCGCGCACCGAAAATGATTTGCCATCCTGCTGCCAGCTGCTGCGCATCGAAAGCGAATCCTTGCCCACCGGGACGCTGATGCCCAATTGGGGCAGGAAACTTGTGCACACTGCGCGCACTGCGGTAACCAGTTCACCGGCGGCCGCCGGGGAGTCGCCGGCGGCCATCCAGTTGAGCGGCAGTTTGCTGTGTTGCCAGCT
>JAPORI010000140.1 GCA_026710225.1 Betaproteobacteria bacterium | reverse complement strand
CGCCGGAAAACGGAAGCCTGTTTCCGGCGCCAGATCGGCCGCTGGCTCGGGAAGATAGGCAACCCCCCGCATCAGCAGCCGGGCGGTGCTAACCACATGCGCACAATGCGGAGTGCCATCCTCGGCAAGCTCGATGTCCAGATCGATCGCGCCACTGATATGCTCGATCCTAATCGAATGCCGGCCCGGCTGCCGGCGGGGAAAGCCACTGGCCAGATCGGCCACCACCGTACCGGGAGTACAGGCAGCGCTGGCGATCGCGATCGAACCGGTGATCGGCATCGCATGATGCAGCGACTGGGGGGTGAAGTACCAGGCGCGCAAATTGGCATTCATATTATCCGGAGCCGCGATCAGGGCAATCTTGGGCAGCACGGTGCGGGAAACGTCCCGCATCCCGATCATGCGCGCCGCCCGGCTGCGCAGGGCAAGCAGCCGATCAACCAGATCGCGGTTGCCCATCGCCAGTTCGCGGGCGCGCTCGGATCCGCTCAGGCCCAGATAGTAGGCCGGAACGATCACCACCGGCACCGCCGCATCGATGATCGTCGCCGGCACCTCAAGCAAATTGACTTTGGGCGCACCGGCCGGCCACATCCGGCCGGTGCGGGAGCCGGCGATGTTCAGGTAAGACATTTCAATCGGAGCTGCGCAGCCCATGTTGTGCAGCCGGTGACTGCCCTGATAGGTAACCTGGGCGCCGGGCGTCTGCACCGTAACATCGATGCGCGCCTGGGTATTGACATCGATCATGCGCACCGTCGTAGTCGGATCGACCGCCGGCAGCAAGCCCATTTCCAGCGCTCCGGGACCGGCGGCAACCGCCAGGTTTCCACAGGGGACGCCGTCATCGACACCGCGACTGGGCACCACCTGAACGCAGCGGTAACTGATGTCGGCAACGCCATTGCGACAAGAATCGATCAGCACCGCCTTGGAAGCCTGCATGTGGGCGCCGCCAATGCCGTTGAACTGCAGGGTATCGCGCCCGAGCAGATCTTGCAGCAGGCCGTTTCTGAGTTGGCGATCATCGGGAAGATGGGAACTCTTGACAAACACCCCCTTGGAGGTCCCGCCGCGCATGATGCAACATTCGATCTGCTTGGCTTCCATCGGACAGCCGGCCTACAGCCTGATGTTGAATCGATCTTTAACCCACTTGCCGTACCAGTCGCGATCCTCGTCGGTAAACAGGCCGGCGGTCTCCTGAAAGCGGCTGCGGGCATTTTCCCCGTGCATCAGATTAGCACCGGCAGTCTTGCGGCTGGCACGCTCGATTGCTCGTGTATAGGCGGTCACCACTTCCGGTGAAGTGCTAGTCGGCACCACCAGCGCCTTTTGCACCGGAAAGCCGGCCTTGAACAACTTGCTGTACATCTCGTAACTGGGACCACTGGGTCGGGCACCGTGCAAACGCAGATAGTACTCTTCAAAGGTGGGGATGTCCGGAAAGGAACTGTCTCGGACCACCTGGCCAAAATCATTGAGCTGGCCGAACGAAAACAGCGGCACCGCCTTGCCGGCATCGATCAGTGCCTGGACGCTGGAGAAAAACGAGCGGGTTGTTTGCATATCGACATCGATCAGGCCGTCGCGGAAGCTGCGGAAATTTGCCTTGGCGCCGGAACTGCCGAATTCGACATTGATATCGTTCTGCAAGATCTCCATCGCCAGCACTGCGATCATCCCGAGTTGGGTGGCACCCTGCACCTGCATGCGCACCTTGTGCCCCGGCTTGATGCGAAAGATGCTGCCAACCGCCTCAACCGCCTGCGGGCTGGCGTAGACAACCCCGCCGGTTGGTTCGACCAGCAGCGCCTGCCAGTCGTTCAAATCGTAGTCAACCCGGCGATCAGCAAACAGAAACGGCAGCACCGTCGAGGCCGACACCGCCAGCAGCATCGATCCGTCCCGGCGCGCCTCGCGGCGAAACCGGTTGGCGCCGTTGGTCGAGCCGCCACCGACCACATTGAGAAACTTCACCTGCGGGCTGCCCGGCAAGCCGGCGATGATCTCGTCCATCCAGTAGCGCGCGAACATGTCGGTGCCGCCGCCGCGGCTAAACGGAATGATCGTCTCGATCGAGGAATTGGCAAACCGCTCCCGCGCCCCGGCAGCCAGCCCGATGACGGCGAGCGTCGCGGCTACGGCGAGCGAAAAAAATACCTCCTTTGCAAAAATCCTCATTTACTTGCTTTCAGTTGCGGGCAAATCGGATGATTCCTCCCTTTGCTTTAATATTATACATCATCTTGCGCTTGACGCGGATGCAGTCGTCTTGGCCGCGGCCGGGCGCACCGCCAGCAGTCCGACCAGCAGCGGCGCCAGCGCAATGATCGTCATGTTGCGCAGAGCCTGATGAACTGCAACATGCGGCGGATCAATGTCAAACGCCAGCGACACCAGCGCCATTTCGGCAACCCCGCCGGGTGCCATGCCCAGCACCGCAGCCCAGAAAGATACATCCATCCAGCGCACTGCTGCGCTCGCGGCAACAATCAGCAGCGCAATGGTAACCAGATAGGTCGCCAGCGCCCAGCCAAACAGGCGCAGGCTCTTGCCGGCCGACAACGAACCCAGGCTGCTGCCGAGCGCAGCGCCAACAATCAGCAGGCAAGCATCCAGCGCCAGGCGCGGCGGTACACCGCCGATCAATTCAGCCGCGTGCAAAAAGCCGGAAAGAGCAATGCCGGTAATGGTAAACGCCGACGGTGAACAGCGCAGCGGCAGGCACAGCGCAACAACCGCACCGCTCAACACGACAAGCAGCAGCGCATACTGCCAGTCGAATTCGCCGGCGGCGGCAACCGCGGCTAGCGCCTCCGGATTGGAGGACGGGGAAACCAGGCGCACGACAATTGGAATCGATACGGTTATCAGCACCAGCCTGCTCATCTGGATGATCGCCACTGAAGCGCTCTTGCCGTATTCACCGCCAAGAATCATCAACAGCGCCATGCCGCCGGGAATGGCGCTGCACAGGGCGCTGCCGTGATCAAACTTCGCCGCCCGGCGCAGCAGCATATAAACCAGCACCCCCAGACCAAGCACATATCCGTACATCAACAGCAGGGTGTCGAGTGAAGCGGCGATCCGGCCGGCGGTGTCGCCGTCAAAGGCCGAGCCCATATAAACCCCGACTGCCGCCAGAGTTACCTTGCGCAACGTCGGCGGAACCTGTACCGACCGACCGGCGGTTGCGTATCGTCCTGAGGGTGCCCAGTTCGCCGGTCACCAGTTACGCTCCGCAAAGCCCAATGGCGTGCTCAGACCGGCCGCAGCACCTTGAGCACCCGGAAGCATACTGAACCGTCCGCTTCAACCAGTTCACCTTCGGCAATCACCGCCCCGTTGCACAGAGCCTGAATGCGCGGATAGAAGACGCCCTCCTCGCCCAACGTGTACTGCGGCACCCACTCGGCCAACTTGGCCAGCGGCAGTCGGATCCGGCCGGCAATGAAATCGACTTGCAGCATGGTCTCGCCGGCACCGTTGGGCTGCGGCTCGGGCTTTGCCTCGGCGCTGGTGGCCGGCACTGCGGGCTGGGAATTCTCGGCCATTTGCTTAGTCTCCGGCCAGAGAGCGCACCCGCAGCCTTGCGGCGCTGGCTGATTCGACGATCTCGACCTCGGCAAAGACGCTGCCAGCGGCAACCGCCTGGGCGTGCGGAAAGGCACCAGCCAACTTCAAGACGTCGCCTGGCGCCAGAGCCGCCAACTGCCGGAGGCTGAGCGTTGCCTGAGCGACGCGCACCTGTACCTCGACTGGCAGGTCGGCTGCCGGTTGCAGGGAAGGTTCGCTGATTGGCATGTTACCCTTAATTATACCAGAAAAAAGTGCAAAATACACAAATGCCGATGCTTGGTAATGTACCGGCATAATCACGGGCGGCAAGATGAGCTTCAGGCTGCATCGCATACATCACCGGAGGACTGGCTGGTCTCAAGAAATTGCAACCCATTTTTGTTTCTTTTCCTAGCGAATGTTCAACTTGAACTTGTAAACATCCTTGGCCGCTGACAGATCGGCTTCCAGCCTGCGGCCAGCAAACCGGAACCCGTAACTGCCTTGCACACTCCTTTCCCCGGCAGAAAAATCAGCCTGCAAGGTCGCCAAGCCCGGATCGGCAAAAAGCCGCATCGGCAGGCCATAGCCGACCCGGGCGCTGGTGGCATATTCGGCTTCCTCATCAGTGCTGCTGGCCATGCTCGGGGCAACCGAAAGCATCAAGCCGCGCCCGTCCCATTCAAAGTCATAACTTATGTTTGCATCCCAGCGCTCTTCGTTAACATTCTCGTCATTGGTCTGCCAGCGGGAACCGAGTTCAGCACTTAGCCCACCGGCCCAATCGAAACTTATCCCGGATGTTGCGTCAAGCAGGTTGGCATCCAGCCAGCCTTCTTTGTCCTTGTCGTAGTGCAGATGCAGGCCGACAAAAGGACGCAGCGCAACATCCGAAAAAACAAGGAATTTAGGCGCCACTTCAAATTCCGCCTCAGCCCTCCAGAAATTGCTTTCGACTTCCGGGGATGACGGCAAGGCGCTCAAATTGCTTTGTATCATCAGCACCTTGGCTCCGGCTGCCAACTCGAAAATTCCGTACTGCCAGTCGCTTACAACCCCGCCGGCTGCCGACAGGTAATCGCTATCGCGAGAAGTCTGGGCACCATCTTTATCAGTCCTGACATAATCCCCCTTGCCAAAAGAGCCGGAGGCCCAAATCTGGAAGCGCTTGTTGATGTCAAAACGCAGATACGGATGAACGCTGGTCAATTCACGATAAGCGTGCGCTTCCTCTGAGCCGGCAAAATCCAATTCAGACTTGACCTTGCTCGCTGCGACACCGATTCTCTTGCCAACCAGTCCCGCATCAAACCCGAGCATGAACAACCTTGAACTGCCGTCGTATAAAACCGGAGTTGCACCTATATTCGGGCTACCATCCAAATTGCTCTTGCTTCCACTGCCCCACATCCGCAGCATTCGACTGCCAGACCCGCCACCACTATCAAGCGCAAGGTCAAAGCCGCTGGAATAAAGGAAATCCTGCCATGCCATCCTCTCGATCCGATCTCCGTCGCTTTGCCCGTAGCGCCAGTCCTTCCACTGATCGACTGCCGAAGCCAACCGCATGTAGGACGGGCTCTCCGCCCGCTCCAAAAGAGCCGCCGATTTTGTCGCCGGCGGCGAAGCATTCAGACGCTTCTGCAACATGTCCACAGCGACAACCGCAAGTGCTCTGTCCATCACCAGCGCCGCAACTTGATGCTGTTCCTGGTCCTCGGCAGAGACGGTTGCAGCTGTGCCCGCCGGTGATGTGAATGAAAGCAACTCAAATTCAACCTCTATCATAACCCGAGCCATGCCGCCAGAGCCGTCAAAAACATCGACCATGAAACTGTATATCCCAGGGGCGAAAACACGACCGTTAGCAACCATCACCTGTCCGCTATCCATATCCACTTCAAACAGGTCAGCATCATCACCTTCAACTTTACTATAGACCAAATCGTCTCCGTCTAAATCCGTTGCCACAACCCTGCCAATTGAGGTGCCCGCCGGCGTCATCTCAGTTCTGCTCGCCAGAACAAACTGCGGCAACGACAAAACTCCGGCAACCGCATTCAGGACCACCGGATCCTTATTGCCGGATGTCTGCACCTGCACCATGAACTCGTAGGGAGCGGACGAAAGGCTCCCGTCGCTTGCCGTCAACGTCACCGGATGAACACCTATCGGGGCATTCACACCAACCGTGAATTCTGCCTTCATTGCATCAAATGTCAGCCATGCACCCGGGTTAGTTGCCGTGTAGGAAATCGCACTTGCCTCAGGATCAAACGCCCGCGGCGCCAGGAAAGTATTTGTAGCCCGAGCCACCACCTGAAAAGTTCTCTGGGCGACGGCCGAAAACTCCGGCGCCTCGTTTACGTTCGTTATTTCAACCTTGACATCAGTCGAAGCCACTCCGCCGGCACCATCGGCAACATCAACCACGAAGCGGTATTCATCCTTGCTCTCTCTATCAAAAGTAACCGCCGATGAACCGACCACCAGCACACCGCCGGTGCCGATCGCAAAATCGGCAGCATCATCCCCGCGCAGGCTGTAGATCAACGCATTGGCTGCCGTCTCCGTATCTGCCGCCACGACCGCTCCCACCGCCGCACCTGCGGCCTGCTCGCTGTTTTCCGCTATCGTGAACTCGGTGTCGGCACTGGAGAAATCTGGAACGGTGTTGGTGGAAGAACTTGCCAGCACCTCCAGCACGAACATCTGCTCGCTTACCACATTCAAGGCAACCGGACCGCCATCGGCAACTGCCGCCAGAGAACTGCTGCGCGGAACAACCACTGCTCGCACCATGATGTTATAGGTACCCGCCTCGGCGGCAGTGCCAACCGTGAACTGGCCGGTCTCATCATCAAGTGTCAGCCAACTCGGCAGCGAAGCACCGCCAGCCAGACTGGCCTGATACCTGAGATTCCCCTCGCCTTCCGGATCAGTGGCTGCTGCAGTGCCACGCAACATGAACATACTTTCCACTCCCGCCGTGGCTGTGTGCGCATACTGCAACGGCAGCGACGGGTCCTCATCAACTCCAGCTATGTTCAGCACCAGATCACCGGCCACCACCGCACCATATCCATCGGCTGCCGCTACCGCAAAAGTGTAACTGGCCTTGGCTTCATGATCGAAATTGACTGAACGCGCCAGACGCACCTCGCCGCTTTGTGAATCTATCACGAACAGACCGGCATCCGTGCCTCCCCGGATGCTGTAGGTTACCGCATCACCATCTGCATCGGTCATGCCATCCGCACCTCCTGTCACCGTAACCGTTGCCACTACCGTCCCGGCTACCGTTTCCGCTGTCCCTTCATTCTCCGGACGGCTGAAAGCCAGACCTCCAAGCACCGGTGCCGCATTCGCCTCAGTCATCTGCGCCCCTCCCTGCGTAGCGATCGGTGTATCCTGAACCTGTGCATCGGCGCTTTGCCACAATATTTCCATGTCATATGCAACACCAGGCACCAGACCGGAAAGCTGCACGATTGTCACTGTCGCATCCAGAATTCTATCGCCTGAATAGCCCCCTCCTTCATATAAAACTACAACTTGGCTACGGTCTTCCTCATCAAACTGGTTTTCGAACTCGTCATTGTTCCAGGCCAGCGTGATATCGTTGCGACCTGCGCCGACAACCCTGAAATTGTGCCTCGTATAAGCGCTCGGCTTCTCGGCCACATTGTTTATTTGCACCGTAACCGTTACCATCGCGACTCCTTCCGCTACATCCGAGCCGCCGGAAGTCTCGCCGTCGGAAACCCGCACCACCAGTTCGTAACTGCCTTGCTGCTCGTAGTTGAGTTTTGCCCCCTTAACCGCCGACAACACGGCACTGTCTTGATTTATCGCAAACTGACTTGGCGCCCCCACCAGACTATAGGTCAAATCCGCATTATCGTCGTTGTCGGCATCGATGGCGACGACCGCTGTCCCTATAACAGTGTCAAACCCCAGCCTGGTTTTGAACTGCGTCTCGTTAATTGAAAAATCTCTCTGACCTATCGCAGCCACATCAAATTGCGGCACCTCATTGGCAACGCGAACCGGAACGATAAAATTATCGGCAAAAACACTTTGATAGTCGTTCGGCGCATTGTCCGGGTCATGAACTGCAACCGTAATCGCAACATTGCGGCTGCCTTTGACCCCCAATCCGGCATCAGTCAAACTCAGAGTGATATTCTGCGCCGTGCTTGAATCGCCCGGCGTGAATACCAATGTTGCCGGATCCGGATACACCGCAACATGACTCTCATTGGTGCCACTAATCGTCAAGGTTACATTGCCGCCTGCCGGGGCATTATTCAGCTGCACCGGCAACACCACCTTTCTCGTCGCCCTGCTCAAAAATTTTCCGCTCAAGGGTGTCTTGTCAACGTTTATCCTGGCCGCCCCCAATCCTTCAATAACAAGAATAAACCGCTGCTCATCCAACAAGTTGCTGTCACTATTTTGCTCAACCCTGACATAGACCGTAAGGGTTGTCGGCGACGCTCCACTTTCCACACTGAACGTTCGACTACCGGGATTGAAACTCAGCCCCTTCGCCGGAAGATTTGCAGCCGGATTCAGCAGGCTGGCCGAGAAAGTGAAAGGATCATTTTCCGGGTCAGATGCACCGGGAATGGTGAATGTCGATGAGGATAAATTGCTCACTTTCAAGTTGGTCTGCTCATCTTGAAATGACGGCGGCTCGTCGACATCTGTTATCGAAATGGTAACTTCGGCCACTGATCGCCCAAGCACCACTCCGACTGCACCACCTTCTTCACCATCCTCAACCGCCATGGTTATCAAGTATATCTCCGTGCCCTCGTGGTTTAAAGCAACGTCATTCTTCAACCTAATCTGGCCACTATCCTCAACCACATCGAATAGACCTGAATCATCTGACGCCATTTCATACTCCAGCCCACCGGGCAGGTTGTCTTGATCTGCGGCTGTCACCGCTGCGCCGACCACCTGATTAGCACTGTAGACACCTTCATTTATTGACCTTAGCAGCGATCCCGGATTGGTAAACACAGGGGCCAGATTGGCAACATTAACTGCAACATCAAAATTCTCGGCAGAAGTTCTCTGGAAATTGCTCGGCGCATTGGTCGGATCATGCACCGCAACCGTGATTGCAACATTGCGGGTACCTTTGACTCCCAATCCGGCATCAGTCAAACTCAGGGTGATGTTCTGGGCTGCACCTGAGTTGCCCGGAGCAAACACCAGTATTGACGGATCCGGATACACCGCAACATGATTCTCATTGGCGCTAGTAATCGTCAAAGTTACATTGCCAACACTCGGCACCTTGGCCAGTCGCACCGGCAAAACTGTAGCCCTGGCAATCCTTGTCAAGGCGTTCTGGGAACTTCTGTCAATGGCTATCCCCCCTGTCTGAAATATAACATTATTGATAGAGGAATACAGATAGGCCAGAATCTGTTCCTGCTCACTGGCATTCAAATTGAACGCCGGCATTGTCCCCGCTCCGTTGAGAATCACATTAAGCATGGCCAACTGATCCTTGGCGCGGAAACCGTCTGTGTTGAGCGGCGGAACATTTGCATCTCCTCCGCCGGTCTTGCCGTGGCAGCCGGCAGTCGAACATGAAGTGTTGAACATCTTGCCGCCGGCAACTTCCTCAGCCGTCATCTCCATGTTTACGGCCGGAGTGTTCAACTGCTTGTAAACATAGTTCATCGCATCGGCAATAACCTGATCAGCCAGGCTGCTGGTAGCGCCTTTCTTGGTTACCCCATTCAAGAATGAATTGATGGCAAAAGCATTGCTGGCGCGGCTGCGAAAGGTGGCGTCGTTGATCTTCAGACTTATGCCACCGGCACTGAATACCCTGCCGCCGCCGTCGCCGTGACAACTGTCGCAATTGGCAGTTCGGTGATAAGCCAACGCTTCGGAACTTGACGCTATCACTTTCAATTTAAACTTGCGGAAAGAAATCTTGTTGTCAGAGTCTGTTACCCGCAAACTCAGATTGACAACCTGAGGAGCAAGCGAACTGGCGAAAGTGAATGTGCGGCTGTTGCCGTCCAGCGACACTCCCGCCGGCGGGTTGCTGCCGTCATCTTGCTTGAGCGAATAACTGTAAGCCAAGCCTGGCTTTTTTTCCGGGTCGGTCGGAGCACTGAACTGGTAGGTTTCCTGATTTCCCTGAATTACCAGCTGGTCATCCAGCACTTCCAAGTCCGGCGGCTCGTCAACATTGACGATGGTGATGGCAACCGTCACCGTCGCCCGGCCGCGGATTGCCGTCCGCTCGTTGTCTTCAACCTTGAGCGTCAGGAGATAGCCGGTAAATTCCTCGTTCTCAAAATCCATGTTCAGAGGCCTTTTCAGGACAATCTGGCCGGAGGTTGGGACAACATCGAACAGGGTGGAAAATCTGGCAAGGGAATAGGTCAGCTCGGTGTTGTCATCATTGTCCTGATCTGTCGCCACTACCGGAGCGCCAATTGAAGTGCCGACCGGATATTCGGCCGACCCAATGTTCTCGTTGACCGGCCGCACCCTCTGAGTGTCTGCAAACACCGGAGCCTGGTTGGGCAGATTGGCCACAACCGCAAAATCAACATCATCAACGCTTCGATAGTTGCTGTCGCTGCCAGAGGCGTTGTGAACGGCAACATTGATGCCCACCTCTTTCTTCACCATCAGGCCGGCATCGGTAAGGCTCAATTCAATATTCTGAACACTATCCCAACTCGATGTTGAAAACACCAGCGTCGCTGGTGACGGATACACCCCAACCGAGTCCGGCTCGTCGCTGGTAATCGTCAAGGTAACGTTGGCAGCAGCCGGTGCGCCGAGCAATTTGACCGGCAAACTGAATTTCCTTTGCGTGCTCGTCAAAGTAAGCAACCCGCTGGTATTGACATTTATGCCGCTGTCCTGCGCCTCTATGCGCACCCTGGTGTAGGCCTGAAAACCCATCCTCGTGCCCGAAGAACTGGTTGCCGACAATGTCAGACTAAGAAAGGTGCCATCTGTCAGGGCTGCCGACTGCCTCAATTCCACTTCCACCTTTCTCCTTTCAGCTCCGGAAACAGGATTGATCCTCACCTGCATAGCCGGAGTGCCTTCTACCTCCCATACCGGATCAGTAGAACCGGGCAGATCCTGATCAAGCACCAGCGTCATCAACCTGTGCCCTGATGAGGCCAAGGAAACTGCCGGTATGGCAACAGTGAGCCAAGACACCATGTAGACAGCTTCAAAAGGCGGTGAGTTATAAAAGTGATAATTGGTAAATGTACCGTCACTCTGTTTGCCTTGACTTTCACCTGACATTATATACTCAACCTTGTAACTGTGAGTCCCATTCTGTGAATAGGGATAATCAAGCAAGACGCGCATTTTGCCTTTATCGGCATGCACCTGAACCTCGTATGCGGGATCACTGAATCTTCTGGGACCAACTCGCAGACCCTGAGAATAATGGGCAGCAGTGCTGTCGCACCTGTATCTGCTGTTCGGGCTTTCAGCATTTGTTGAGTCAATGACCCCGTTATTGTGAACTTTCACCCTCATGTGCGAAAAAGCCCTTCGCCAATTCGAATTCCTGCTATTGGCGTCCTCATCACTCATCCCAAACATTTCCTGCGCTCCAGGACATATTGATGCGCCCGACAGCTCTATTGCAGGCTTCATCCCGGTAGTCAATTTCCATCCCGACAGACTTGGAGGCTCCATTACGCCGTAGCGAAATGATCTGCTGGTCGTGACGCCATTTTTGATCCACCGCACAGTAAGAGTGTAATGACCTGCCGGCACAGTGGCTGGAACAAGGAATGCCCAGTTGCAACTCGGGTAAAAACCTTGATAAGGGCAGCTATACTCAGGAGAAACAATCTGCATCGGCGTCAGACTGCTCTGCGTATTTACAAATCTATAACTATGATTTATGTCGTCAATATCATCGTCAATAATGTCTTCCCCCGTCCAAAGATGTATTACCCTTTCATAGCCGGCAACGCCGACCCGCCACGCAGGAGCAACAGATGGCGGCGTATTGCTGATGGTTTGCGCCAAGATAATGGCTTTAGACGGCGCATAAAGATCAAGATCATCTTTTTGCAGTTCATGCTGCAAATCCCCCAAACTTCCGTAGGGGACAGCCTCGTAATCAACCTCCCGATCCAGCAAAGAATCAGCAGACACGGAAGCACCGATTCCAACGGCCCGGGCCGGAAACTGGAGCATCAGCAGCACGTGCATTAAGACAATGCAAAGGATGGTGAAAGCAAATCCAGAAAACTGCTTCGCTGACAACAATAATAGACAACCAGCACCTTTCATGTCCACTCTCCTGTTGGGCTGTCTAGGAAGTCGCCACTATGGTTGCCCAGTGCTGGTCTTCAACCGTAATCGACTGTGTATTACCCATCCCGTCGCTCTGAATCACGCTAAGCGCCTGGATTATTCTTTCCACTTCCAGCGAACGCCCGTTGCTTGCCTCTATCGTTTGGCTACCCTCTCTCCCCGGCGTAAGCCAATCGACAAATCGAGCCTGCGAAGCAGTTCCCAAGGCCGACACCAGCAAATCGCTGCCGTCGGCGGCAAAGCGCAACTGGCTCGAACCATAGCCGGAAAATAACGCTCGGCCATCGCCCACCACACTGTCGCTACCAAAATCGCGGCCAAACTTGTAGGTATCGCTGCCACCGAAACCGTAGTAGGTCTCGCTGGCGGCGCTTCCTTGCAGAACATCTTCGCCGGCGCTACCCAACAGAAACTTTCTGCCATCGGCAAACAAAACCTGCTCAACACGCGACTGCTCGTTGGCATAGTGGTCAACCACCTGCAAACTAGCCACCACCTCCCGGGTCCCCTGCGCATCAGCACTTCCCAGCAACTGAACCACCAGACTGTCGCCGGTGCGAACCAACTTGACATCGCCGGCCCCTATGCCCGCATCCAGACGGATAACATCTCCCGAATCTCCGGATGGCCGCAGATACTCGCTCGATGGATGATAACTGGCCTGCTCGATGCTCCAACTTGCTGAGTGTCGCCCCCAACTCAGATAACTGGAACTGGCACCATAGTCTCTGGTGTAGCCTTCGTAAATCTGATCGAAACCGGTCTTGAAACCCAGCCGGTATTCGTCGTTGCCGCCTAGGCCAACCAGCCGGTCATTGCCTCCGGATGAACCATCAAATATGTCAGCCATGTCGTCGCGACCGTAGAGACTGTCGTCTCCAGAGCCGCCGCTTATCGCTATTTGATGCAGTCGGTCGCGGCCCCACTTGACACCGTCGGCAAAAACAATCCGCTCGATCTTTGACTGATCGTTCTCGTAATAATTGACCAGCTTGATACTTGACACCACCTGCCGGTTACCCTCACCGTCGTCAGAACCCAGCACCTGCACCCAAACACTGCTATGATCGCGAACCAGACGGACATCGCCGACCGCTATACCCGCGTCGAGCCGAATCGTGTCGCCGCCGTCCCCGGATGCCCGCAGATAATGGCCGGAAACCTCTTGGCTAGTATAGCCCTCATAAACCTCGTCAAACCCGGTGCCAAGCCCCAACTGATAACTGTTGTCACCGGTCAGACCAACCAGCCGATCGTTGCCTCCGGTCATCAGCCCACTGATCGTGGTGCCGGCAACCT
>JAPORI010000111.1 GCA_026710225.1 Betaproteobacteria bacterium | reverse complement strand
GAGGCCAATAGCTCGACTGGTAGAGCAGCGGTCTCCAGAGCCGCAGGTTGGGGGTTCGAGTCCCTCTTGGCCTGCCTCCGCTGGCGCCTGGAGTTTTCGTCATGACCGCCATTGACAAGACCAAGTTGTGGATCGCCGCGCTGATGGCGCTGGCTGCGTTCTATTTCGGCTTCCACGGTGATCCGGCCACGCCGCTTGCACATCGGGCCGGAGCGTTGCTCGGCGGTCTGGTCGCGGCTGCCGGCCTGCTATGGTTTTCGCAACCTGGCCGCGACTTCATGGTCTACTGCCGGGAAAGTGCTCTGGAAGTGCGCAAGGTGGTCTGGCCGAAAAAGGACGAGACGATTCGGATGACCGGGGTGGTGCTGGTGTTCGTCACCATTGTGGCTCTGTTTCTGTGGATGGTCGATGCCATTTTGGCCAGCCTGCTGTCGCTGGTGGCGTTGTGAACGTTGCCGTTGAACACAGTAGCGCCAGCTCGCCGCCGCCGGCTGACCCAGCCGGGCCCATGCGCTGGTACACCGTTCAGGTCAGACCCGGACGTGAGAAGACGGTCATTGCCGACTTGCAGTACCGCTTCGCCAACTCTGAATTCAAAAGCGACTTTGAGGAGATTTTCGTGCCGGCCGAGGAGGTCATCGAGCGCAAGGACGGCAAGGAGAAGATCAGTGAACGCAAGTTCTATCCGAGTTACCTTTTCGTGCGCATGCACATGCGTCCGGAGACCTGGCACCTGATTAGCCGGGCGCCGATGGTCAAGGGTTTTGTCGGCGATCCCAACAAGCGCGGCGCGGCCGTGCCGGGCGCCAAGTGGAAGGAGCCCGCCCCGCTGGCGGATGCCGAGATCGAGAAAATCCGCGCCCGGGTGCTGGAACGATCCGACAAGCCGCGTCCGAAAATCGAGTTCTCGATTGGCGAGAACGTCCGAATCAAGGCCGGTGCCTTTGCCGATTTTCTCGGCGACGTTACCGATGTCAACTACGAGCAGAGCCGGATCACGGTGCGGGTCAATGTCTTTTCCAAGCAGACGCCGGTCGAGATCGACTTCGAGCAGGTGGAGAAGATCTAGATGGCCGAGCGTAAGAAAAAGGCCGCTTCCGGCGGCAAGAAACTGGCCGGGATAATCAAGTTGCAGGTGCCAGCCGGTGCTGCCACGCCCGCCCCGCCGCTGGGGCCGGCGCTTGGCCAGCGGGGACTGAACATCGCCGATTTCGTCGGCGCCTTCAATGCCGCTACCGCCAAGCACGAGAAGGGCGTCAAGTTGCCGGTGGTCATTCGCGCCTACGAGGATCGCACCTACGACTTCGTAATCAAGTCGCCGGCCGCCTCGGTGCTCATTCTCAAGGCGCTCGGTGCGGCCAAGGGATCCGGCAAGCCGCACACCGACAAGATCGGCAAGCTCACCCGCGCTCAGGCTGAGGAGATCGCCAAGGAGAAGATGCAGGATCTGAACGCCAACGATATCGATGCGGCGGTGCGGATCATCGCCGGATCGGCGCGCAGCATGGGCGTTGAAGTTGAGGCGGCATCATGAGCAAGCACTCGAAGCGATACCGGGCTCTGGCCGAAAAGGTGGCCGGCAATTTGGAGCCGACCGGCTACCAGGAGGCGATAGCCAGCATCAAGGATCTGGCCGGCGCCAAGTTTGATGAGGCGGTTGAGGTTGCAGTCAGGCTCGGGGTTGATACCCGCAAGTCGGATCAGGCGGTGCGGGGAACCGCCCCGATGCCGGCCGGTACCGGCAAGAGCGTCCGGGTTGCCGCCCTGTGTCAGGGCAAGCAGGCCGAGGCGGCAGTTGCCGCCGGTGCCGATCTGGTCGGTTTCGAGGATCTGCTCGAGAGCATCGGGGCCGGCAAATTCGAATTTGACGTGCTTATTTCGGTGCCGGAGGCGATGCACAAGTTGGCTGCGCACGGCCGGGTGCTTGGTCCCAAGGGGCTGATGCCCAATCCGAAAAGCGGCACGGTAACTGCCAATGTCGGTGAGGCGGTAAAGCGCGCCAAGGCTGGTGAAGTGCGCTTCCGGGCTGACAAGGGCGGGATTATTCACGCCGCCATCGGCCGGGCTTCGTTTGCCGCTGCCGATCTGGAGGCCAATTTCCTGGCTCTGATCGATGCTTTGAAAAAAGCCAAGCCGCCGTCAGCCAAGGGACAATACCTGCAGTCGGCGACGATTGCCCTGACCATGTCGCCGGGCCTGCCGGTCGATATCGCTGCGCTGCGATGAGTGCCGCCGCTGCCGAGGCCGCGCCGATGTCGGTGCAAAAGACCCGCAAGTTGCGCATGGGCGAGGAATTTGCCCAGTTGCTTGCTGACAGCGAAGTGGTGCTCGCGGCTCGTTATGACGGCCTTACCGTTGCCGATCTCGAAAAACTGCGCGCCGAGACCCGCGCCGCTGGCGGCCGACTGAAGGTGATCAAGAACACTGTTGCCAGCCGGGTGCTGGCCGGCAATCCCGACTTTGCACCGCTGGCCGACAAGTTGTCCGGGCAACTCATTTACGGGGTCGCCCCCTCGGCACCGGCGCTGGCCAAGGCGATGAGCAACTTTGCCAAGGAGAACGAGAGTCTGCGGTTAGTCGCCGGTGCGATGCAGGGCAGTGCCCTGGCTGGCGAGCAGATCACGGCGCTGGCAACTCTGCCCAGCCGTGAACAACTGCTTGCCCAACTGGCCGGGACGCTGGCAGCGCCAGTGGCCAAACTGGCCCGAACTTTGCAGGAAATTCCGTCTTCGCTAGCCCGCGCCCTGGCGGCGGTGGGCAAAGCCGACGGCGGCGCTTCCTGATCTTTCAAATCGATTACAATCAATAAAACGTTGCGAGGTTAGCATCATGAACAAACAGGAAATCCTTGATTCGATTGCCGGCATGTCGGTGCTGGAGTTGTCGGAACTGGTCAAGATGATCGAGGAGAAGTTCGACGTGTCGGCGGCCGCGCCGGTCGCGGCGGTTGCTGCGGCACCAGCGGCGGCGGAAGCCGCAGCCGCCGAAGAGCAGACCGCCTTTGACGTGATCCTTACCGCCGCCGGCGGCAACAAGATCGCGGTGATCAAGGTGGTGCGGGCGGTAACCGGTCTCGGTCTCAAGGAGTCCAAGGATCTGGTCGAGGGTGCGCCCAAGCCGGTCAAGGAGGGACTGGCCAAGGCGGAAGCCGAGGATGTTGCCAAGCAGTTGAGTGAAGCCGGCGCAACTTGCGAAGTCAAGTAGATCGCCCTTGTGTGCATCCTCCCTGCATCTTGCCCGCGCCTTGCTAGGCGCGGCAAGAGCGCGCCCTTTCGTGTTTGCCCGAGATTGAAATGAAGTTTTCCTACACCGAGAAAAAGCGTCCCCGTCTGTCGTTTGCCCGCCGGCGCGACAAGGTGGCCGCGCCCAGCCTGCTCAAGACCCAGCTTGAGTCCTACCGCCGTTTTCTGCACGGAGTGCAGATGGTAGGAGACGACGGGGTAAGGCGGCCGGCGGCACCGGCGCCGGAGGACCCGGACTCGATAGCTGCCGGCGGCCTGCTCGAGACCTTCAAGCGCTGCTTCCCGATCACTTCCAACAACACTCTGGTAACCCTCGAATTCGTCGAGTGCTGGCTGGAGGACTCCGAGTTCTCCGAGCGCGAGTGCAAGGAGCGCGGCATGAGTTACGAGGCCAAGATCAAGGTCAAGTTGCTGCTCAAGATCCGCTCCCGGGAGGACCGCAGCCTCAAAAGCCCCAAGGAGGAGGCGGTATACATGGGGTCGCTGCCGCTGATGACCGACAGCGGCTCGTTCATCATCAACGGGACCGAGCGGGTGATTGTCTCGCAACTGCACCGGGCGCCGAGCGTCTATTTCATGCGCGACTCCTCGCGCACCACCAGTGTTGCCGGCCTCAACTTCCAGTCGCGGGTGATTCCCTATTACGGCTGCTGGCTTGATTTGGAATTCGACACCAAGAACCAGCTGCATTTTCGGATCGACAAGCGGCAGAAGATGCCGGTCACCCTGCTGCTGATGGCGATTGGCTACAACCACGAGCGGATCATCAGTGAGTTCTACGACCCGGAGGAGTTCACCTTTGACCCGGAGAGCGGCAAGGCCAGTTACCAGTTGCAGGAGGTGCAGTTGCGCGATGTGAGCCTGCCGTTTGACATTTGCGACGCCAACGGCGAGGTGATCGCCGAGCGGGACAAGCGGATCAAGCGCGGCAGCCTGAAGCGGATTGCCGCCGCCGGCATCAACTCCCAGCAGGTTGACGACGAGTTTCTGATCGGCCGGCGCACCTGGGAGACGGTGATCGACGAAGAGACCGGCGAGGTGCTGCTGCCGGTAAACAAGATTATTGACGAGAACGATCTGGGGCTGCTGCGCAGTTCCGGCATCAGCAAGTTGCGCACCATCTACATCAACGACAGCCACTGCGGTGATCACATCGCCCGCACCTTGAGCGGTCAGGATGCCGACAATCAGTCGGTGGCCGACGGGCTGGATCGAGCCCGGGTGCAGATCTACAAGAAGCTGCGTCCCGGCGATCCGATCGCCGAGGATGCGGTGAGCCGGGTGTTCAACGACACCTTCTTCAATCACCAGCGCTACAGCCTGTCGCGGGTCGGCAGGATGAAGATGAACCAGCGACTCGGCTACAGCCGGCCGGTGCGTCCGAGTGAGCGCGCCGAGCATGTCCACCGGCCGCGGCCGGCGATGGAATACTGTGTGCTGATGTTCCGGCGCCCGGATCTGCGGCTGATGCCCAAGATCGACAAACTTGTTGAAGCCATGCCCGGATATGCCCAGGAAGACTTGCAGCGGATTCACCGCGAGGTAAGGGACGGCATGGAACTGGTGGTTGGCTGGCACTACGAGAGCGCGGAAGCGGCCCAGGAGATGGTCGGTCGGCTTGACGAGTCGGGCTTTGGCGCCCGGATCATCGAGCAGCAGATGCTGTCGCCGACCGACATTATCAACACGGTCAAGGAACTGGTCAATCTGGCCAACGGCGTTGGCAGCGAGGATGACATCGACAGCCTCGGCAACCGCCGGGTGCGTTCGGTCGGGGAATTCGTCCAGTCCAATTACGAGGCCGGCCTCAAGCGCTTCGAGCGGGCGATCCGCGACCGGCTGCAACAGGCTGAGGTTGACAACCTGAACCCTTCCGATTTCGTCAACGCCAAGACGATTGGTCTGGCGGTGCGCGACTTCTTCATGAGCAACCAGCTTTCCCAGTTCATGGATCAGAACAATCCGCTGTCGGAGGTTACCCACAAGCGGCGGGTGTCGGCGCTTGGCATCGGCGGCTTGCAGCGGGATCGGGCCGGTTTCGAAGTGCGGGATGTGCATCCGTCCCACTACGGCCGGCTGTGTCCGATCGAGACGCCGGAAGGCCCCAACATCGGCCTGATCAACTCCTTTGCAGTCTACGCCCAGACCGATGAATACGGTTTCATCGTCACTCCCTACCGGCGGGTGCGGGAAGGCAAGGTAACCGACGAGATTGTCCAGCTCGATGTCGCCAAGGAGTATGACTCGGTGATCGCCCAGGCCAACACTCCGATCGGTGCCAAGGGTGCCTTCGTCGAGAATCTGGTTTCCTGCCGCAAGGGCGGTGAATTCATTTCCCGGCGGCCCGAGGACATCGATTACATCGACATTGCGCCAGCCCAGATCGCATCGATCGCGGCAGCGCTGATTCCGTTTCTCGAGCACGATGACGCCAACCGCGCCTTGATGGGTTCGAACATGCAGCGGCAGGCGGTGCCTTGCATAAGTCCGGAAAAGCCGCTGGTCGGTACCGGTGAGGAGAACATCCTGGCCGCCGAATCCGGACAGGTGGTGCGCGCCAGCCATGCCGGCACGGTCGACTATGTCGATGCAGCACGGATCGTGATCGTGCGCAGCGAACGGGACCGGGACGGCAGCGGCGGGGTTGACATCTACAACCTGACCAAGTACATGCGCAGCAACCAGAACACCAACATCAGCCAGCGGCCGCTGGTTGCGGTTGGCGATGCGGTTGCCGCCGGCGACACGATTGCCGATGCTTCGGCAACCGATCTGGGTGAACTGGCTCTCGGCCAGAACCTGCTGGTTGCGTTCATGCCCTGGCACGGTTACAACTTCGAGGACTCGATCTTGATCTCCGAGAAAGTGGTGATCGAAGATCGCTTCACTTCGGTGCACATAGTCGAGCACAGCTGCAAGGCGCGCGATACCCGCAACGGACCTGAAAACATCAACCGCGATGTTCCCAACCAGTCCGAGCGGGCGCTGGCCCATCTGGATGCATCCGGCATCGTCCAGATCGGCACCGAGGTTGCACCCGGTGACATTCTGGTCGGCAAGGTTTCGCCCAAGGCCGAAAGCCAGGATTCGCCGGAGGACCGGCTGCTGACTGCGATCTTCGGCGAAAAGGGCGAGGATGTCAAGGACACTTCCCTGCGCCTGCCCGACGGCGGTGCCGGCACCGTGATCGATGTCAAGGTGTTCACCGAGACTCCGTCCGAGCGTGATGAGCGGGCGCTGTCGATCATCGAGGATCTCAAGGTGGCTTTCCGCAAGGATCTGGATGACAAGTTGCGCATCTACGAGACCGATGCGATCGCCGAAGTTGCCTCGCTTGCCGAAGGCCAGACGCTTGCGGCTGCCTGGGGTGGCATCGCCAAGGGCAGCAAGCTTGCCAAGGCGCAACTCAAGAAGATGTCGAACAGTGGTGATTTGCACTGGCAGAAGATCAAGCTGGCCGACGATGCCGCCCAGCAGCGCATCGAGGCGATCAAGAAGCGCATCGCCAGCCTCAAGAAAAGCCACGACAACAGCATGAAGCGCTATGTCGACAAGATCGAGCGCGGCGACATCATGCCCAGCGGCATCAACAAGACGGTCAAGGTCTATGTCGCGATTAGGCGCGGCCTGCAAGTCGGGGACAAGATGGCCGGCCGGCACGGCAACAAGGGGGTGGTAAGCAGGATCGTCCCGGTCGAGGACATGCCCTACATGGCTGACGGAACTCCGGTCGACATCGTCCTCAATCCACTCGGGGTGCCGTCGCGCATGAACATCGGTCAGGTGCTCGAAACCCATCTGGGTTTGGCCGCCAAGGGTCTGGGCGACAAGATCGAGGCGCAACTGGCCAAGGAGCGGCAAGCGGCCATCACCGGTTTGCGCAGCGAACTCGACAAGCTCTACAACCGGGCCGATGCCGTTGACCGGATCGACTTTTCCGGCTACAGCGATGACGAGATCATCGCCACCGCCCGGCGACTCAAATCCGGGGTGCCGATGGCGACACCGATCTTCGACGGCGCCCGCGAGGATGATATCGTCGGCATGCTAAAGCGCGCTGATCTGCCGGCAAGCGGCCAGATGACTCTCTACGAGGGCCGCACCGGCGAGCCGTTCGAGTTGCCGGTAACTGTCGGCATCATGTACATGCTCAAGTTGCACCATCTGGTCGAGGAGAAGATGCACGCCCGCTCCACCGGCCCTTACAGTCTGGTTACCCAGCAGCCGCTCGGTGGCAAGGCGCAGCAGGGCGGCCAGCGGCTCGGCGAGATGGAGGTCTGGGCGCTGGAAGCCTACGGTGCCGCGCATATCCTGTGGGAGATGCTCACCGTCAAGTCGGATGATGTTACCGGCCGCACCAGCATGTACGACAGCATTGTCAACGGCGACTTCAGTCTCGACCCGACTTTGCCGGAATCATTCAAGGTGCTCAAGAGCGAGATTCGCTCCCTGGGCATCGACTTCAACGAGGAATAGCGACGATGGCTGACGAATCGAGCAAGGCCCCCCGATCCCGGCGCCCCAGCAGTGGCGCGCCGGCTGCCGAACGCAAGGAGCGTCCCGACCGCGCACAAGAGGAGCGCAGCGAGTTTCAAAAGCAGCTGTTCAACAGCCTGCTGGGCGGTTCGCAGACTACGCCGGTCAAGGTGCGGCTCGGCCTGGCGTCGCCGGAGCAAATCAAGCAGTGGTCGTCCGGTGAGGTGCGCAAGCCGGAGACGATCAATTACCGCAGCTTCAAGCCGGAGCGCGACGGCCTGTTCTGTTCGGTGATCTTCGGGCCCGAAAAGGACTACGAGTGCCAGTGTGGCAAGTACAAGTCGATGCGCTACAAGGGCATCGTGTGTGAAAAGTGCGGCGTGGAGGTTACCAAGTCTTGGGTGCGCCGGGAGCGGATGGGGCACATCGAGTTGGCTTCTCCGGTTGCCCACATCTGGTTTGTCAAGTCGCTGCCGTCGCGCATCGGCCTGCTGCTGGACATCATGCTGCGCGACATCGAGCGGATTCTTTACTTCGATGCCTATGTGGTGATCAATGCCGGCAGCAAGTACACCCACATCATCAGCGGGGTCGGCTTTGCCGGCGACGAGAATCTCAAGCCGGGCCGGCTGCTTACCGATGCGCAGGCTGCCGAGTTGCGCAGCCAGCACAACGAGAATGTCCTGGTCATCGAGAAGTTCAAGGAAGGGATGCTGTTTTCACCCGAACACAATGAAGAGGTGGTTTCCGCCGATGACTCGGAGATCGAAACCGGCATCGGCGCCGAGGGCCTGCACCGGATGCTTTCTCTAATCGATCTGGATGCCGAAGCCGAGAAGTTGCGCGATGAGTTGGCCGAATCGGATTCAGAAGCCAAGAAAAAGAGGGTTACCCGCCGGCTGCGGGTGATCGAGCAGTTTCGCGGCAACAACGCCCGGCCGGAATGGATGATCATGGAGAATCTGCCGATCCTGCCGCCGGGGTTGCGGCCGCTGGTGCGCATTGACGGCGAGCGCTTCACCAGTTCCGATCTCAACGAGTTGTACCGCCGGATTATCAATCGCAACAACCGTCTGCGTCGGTTGCAGGAGTTGCGGGCACCGGCGATCATTATCAACAACGAAAAGCGGATGCTGCAAGAGTCAGTCGATTCGCTGATCGACAACGGCCGCCGCGGCCGGGCCGCAGTTGCCCAGAACAAGCGGCAGCTCAAGTCGCTGGCCGACATCGTCAAGGGCAAGACCGGCCGCTTCCGGCAGAACCTGCTGGGCAAGCGGGTTGACTTCTCCGGTCGTTCGGTGATCGTTGTCGGGCCCGAGCTCAAGCTGCATCAGTGCGGGCTGCCCAAGAAGATGGCTCTCGAGTTGTTCCGGCCGTTCGTCTACAACCTGCTCATTGCCAAGGAACACGCCGAGAACATCCGTCAGGCCAAGCGGATGGTGGAAGATGATCAAAAGGAGGTCTGGGACTGCCTGGAAGATGCGATCCGCCAGCACCCGGTGCTGCTCAACCGCGCTCCGACCCTGCACCGGCTGGGTATCCAGGCTTTCGAGCCGGTGCTCATCGAGGGCAAGGCGATTCAACTGCATCCGCTGGTTTGCGTTGCGTTCAACGCCGACTTCGACGGCGACCAGATGGCGGTGCATGTGCCGCTGTCGATCGAGGCGCAGGCCGAGGCGCGGGTGCTGATGCTGTCATCGAACAACATCATGTCGTCGGCCAATGGCGAGCCGGTGGTGCTTCCCACCCAGGACATCGTGCTCGGGCTGTACTACCTTACCCGGGCGGCGGCCGGCCGCCGCGGCGAAGGCAGGGCCTTTGCAAATCCGGATGATGTGCGGATTGCCTACGAGTGCAAGGCAGTAGACCTGCACGCGCAAATCAAGGTGCGGATAACTCCCCGCTATTTCGGCGAGGATGGTGCCATCGTGCACGGTTCTCCGGAGATGGTCGACACCACGGTTGGCCGGGCGTTGCTCGCCCAGGTGCTGCCGCCGGGAGTGCCGTTTTCGACTTGCAACAAGACGCTGGCCAAGTCGGATCTGATCGAATTGTTCCGCGACTGCTTCAAGTTGTGTGACCGGCGGGAAGTGGTGATCTTTGCCGACAACCTGATGCGGCTGGGCTTTCAGCATTCAACCCGAGCCGGGATATCGATCTCGCTTTCCGACATGGGGATCCCGGAGCGCAAGGAAGAGCTGGTCAAAAAGGCGCTGGCCGAGGCCGCTCAGGTGCAAAAGGAATACGACGACGGAATTCTGTCGGAAGACGAGCGCTACAACAAGATCGTCGATTTGTGGGACAGCACCGGTAATGCGGTAACCCAGGAGTTGATGAGCGGCATGGCCGAAGAGGACGCAATGACCGACAAGGACGGCAAACTGGTGCCGGTGCTCGACGAGCAGGGCAACCAGATTCGCCAGCCTTCGTTCAACTCGATCTACATGATGGCCGATTCCGGTGCCCGTGGCTCGCAGACCCAGATCAAGCAACTGGCCGGGATGCGCGGCCTGATGGCCAAGCCGGACGGGCGGATCATCGAGACTCCGATCACCGCCAATTTCCGGGAGGGCCTCAACATCCTCCAGTACTTCATATCGACGCACGGCGCCCGCAAGGGTTTGGCCGACACCGCGCTCAAGACCGCCAATTCCGGCTACATGACCCGCAAGCTCGTCGATGTAACCCAGCATCTGGTCATCGACCGCTCTGACTGCGGCACTTCCGAGGGGATAACCCTCGAGCCGGTGATTACCGGTGGTGAGATTGCGGTAACCCTGGGGGCACGCGCCCTGGGCCGATACGCTGCCGCACCGGCCTACGATCCGCGCTCGGGCAACAAGTTGTTTGATGCCGGCACCCTGATCGACGAGACCATGGCCGCGGTGATCGACGAGCACATGCTCGACAGCCTCAAGGTCTACTCGCCGGTGACTTGCGAAAGCCCGCGCGGCATCTGCCAGAAGTGTTACGGCCGCGACTTGGGCCGCGGCGGCGTAGTTCAGATCGGTGAGGCGGTAGGGGTGATCGCCGCCCAGTCGATCGGCGAGCCGGGCACCCAGCTTACCATGCGCACCTTTCACATCGGTGGCGCGGCGATGCGGGCCAGTTCCGAGCGCGAGATTCGCAACCGGCTGCCGGGCAAGATCAAGTTGTCCGGAGTGCGCACGGTAACCAACCGCAACCGCGAGACTGTGGTTGTGTCCAACCAGAGCGAGGTCGCGGTGCTTGACGAGTTCGACCGCTACCGGGAACGCTACCGGCTGCAGTACGGCAGCATTCTGCACATCAGTGACGGCAGCGAGGTTGCCCCCCAGTCGGTTATTGCCACTCAGGATCCGCTGGCCATGCCGCTGGTGTGCGAGAACGAGGGCACGGTGCGCTACGAGAACATCCGCGATGACAGCCTGATCGAGACCACCGATGAATCGACCGGGCGGGTTACCCGCCAGCTGGTCGAGAGCCCGAGCGCCAAGCGTTCCGGAAAGAAGCAGCAGATGCCGCAACTGAGCCTGTGCGACAGCGCTGGCAAGGAGATCAGTGCCCGCGGTGTACCTGTGCGCTTCACGCTGCAGTACGGCTCGACCCTGATGGTCAAGGATAGCGAACAGGTGAAAGTCGGCGACATCATCGCCAAGTCGCCCAAGTTGATTCGTTCCTCGGACATCACCGGCGGCCTGCCGCGGGTGGCCGAGTTGTTTGAGGTGCGTCAGCCCAAGCAGGCCGGGGTAATGGCTTCCGCAGAGGGATCGGTGCGCTTTGATGGCATCATCCGCAACAAGGAGCGCTGGATAATCGACGGCGATAACCACATCGAGACCGACGACCCCCATTTCGCACCGACCGGTGCCGAAATCCGCAAGGAGAGCGGCGCCGCGGTCAAGAAAGGGGAGGTGCTGTTTTCCTGGCCGGGACAAAAGGCCCTCCAGCCCGGGGTTGTCGAGTACGAAGCCGGCGCGGCGACGGTTGCGATCGTGGACAAGGACGGGCAGCGGCACGATTATCCGGTGCCGGCTGGCGCTGAGATGATCAAGGAACCCGGCGAGAGGATAAGCCGCAACTCGGAACTGTTTCGCTTCCATGGCCAGAAGGCCCGCGGTACCGGCAAGATCGAGGTGCGCAAAGCCGCCGGCGGCAGCGAAATCGTGATTCGCCACCGGGTAAGGGCATCGCACGAACATCTGGTGCCGCTCGGTACTGCCCGGCTGGTGCACGACGGCGACCGGGTAAAGCGCGGCGACATGCTTTTTGACGGTCCGGCCGATCCGCGCGACATTCTGCGCTACAAAGGCCGCGAGGCGCTTGCCCAGCACATCATCGACAAGGTTCAGGAGGTCTACCGCCTGCAGGGGGTTGGGATCAACGACAAGCACATCGAGGTGATCATCCACCAGATGCTGCAGCGCTGCGAAATAGTCGACCCGGGGGCATCCAGGTACATCCCCGGCGACACCATCCAGCGCGCCCAGCTCATCGAGGAGAACGCCAAGATCGCCACCGAATACTCGAACCTGACCAAGGAGGAGGTTGAGGACAAGAAGATCAAGGCCGAGGAACTGCTGCTGGGCATTACCAAGGCCTCGCTGCAGACCGATTCGGTTATCTCGGCCGCTTCCTTCCAGGAGACGACCAGGATCCTTACCGAAGCGGCGCTCAGAGGTGCCGAGGACCCACTGGCCGGCCTCAAGGAGAACGTGATTGTTGGTCAGCTGATTCCGGCCGGAACCGGACTGATTCAGCGCCGCCAGCAGTTGTTCGAAAGCCGGAAACTGCGGCGCGAACGGATGCCGCGAGAGGAAGACTTCCGTCAGGAGGAGGAAGCAGCAGAGGATGTTGCCACCTCCTCTGGTGAGGAAGCAGCACCGGAGGCTCCGGAGCCGGTAAAGGCCGCCTCTCCAGCTCAGGAAAGCTAGCAAAACAGGCTTTGTGGCCGGCTTGGGGAAGCGCAGACTTCCCCGAGCGGCTCTGTATCGCCGGGTTTGCCGCTGATTTGAGGTTTGCGAGCAAGCCGGCAAGCGGCATCGTTTCGTGTAACCCATTGATTTTCCGTTGTTTTTTCAAGGCGAAAACCTTCTTTCTGATTGCCGCCGGTGTTATCTTTTAACAACATGCCGGTATGTCATTGACGGCCAATTTCGCTTCCCATTGGGGTCCGCAGGGGCTTTTTAACAGAAAATGGCAACTATCCGAGAAATGGCTCGGTGTAATTTGCAATCCACTAACGAGGAAACAACAATGAACAAGAAATTGCTTTTTATGGCTGTGGCGGGAGTTCTTTCCCTGTCCAGCGCTTCGCAGGCGGCCATTGATGACGCCGGGATGAAGTATGTCTCGGCTTCCGAAGGCCTCAGCGGCAGCATCCGCATCAAGGTGCTTGCTGACGACAACGGCGAGAACGTTGACCCGAGGACTGACTTCAGCAGAAGTCGGATAGTCTACAATGGCGACACCGATCTGGGCGGTGGCATGGCGGCCACCTACTTCTTTGAGTTTCGTCCCAGGATCAAAGAGGACGACGACAACGGAAGCAACGACGACGAATTCCAAGTCAAGTACATTGATGCTGGTCTGAAGGGTCCTTTCGGACACATCCGGGTTGGTGAAATCGAGACGGTTTCCGAGGCCATTCTTCCCAACGCTGACCGCAGCAACGATAACGGCACCAGCGGCGCTTCGCTGGTGGAAGACTACGATCGTGGACTTCGTTGGATTTCGCCGAACATCAATGGTCTCAACTTGGGTGTCAGCGCTAAGATGATCGACAACAAGGATAAAGAAGATGACGCTGTTGATGTCTGGGACATAGTGGCTACCTACGAGTTGCCGATGGGTCTTGCAGTTGGCGGGTCCTACGCGGTCAAGGGTTCCAAGGAAGACGGCAAAGAAGATGAGGAAGGCTTCCGTCTCGGTGCCGAGTACGAGCAGGACAACTGGGGGGTTGCCTACAACTTCCACAGTTACAAGGCATCCATTGCAGACCGTGACGAAGACGATTTCCTTGCCGAAAATTTCGATACTGACGCTTTTTTTTATAATGATACGGCGACCACCGAG
>JAPORI010000183.1:5690-14046 GCA_026710225.1 Betaproteobacteria bacterium | reverse complement strand
GCGCCTTGGCCCTGATCCAGGCCGGTTTCTTCAGCACCTGGGAAGCCGGAATGATCGGGATGGGATTGCGCGCAGTCTTGTGCGCGCCCAGTTGCTTGCCGGATTCCATGCCTGTGATTCTACCGGGCAACAGATCTGGCCAGCCGCTCGGCTAGCAGCCGCCCGGCCGGCTCAAAGCCGATGGCACTGCCGGCGGCGCGCATGCTCGTTGAGGGCAGCCCCGGCCAGCCGCAGGGGTTGATTGCCGCAAATGCGCTCAGATCGCAGCAGACATTCAGGCTCACCCCGTGATAGGTGCAGCCCCGGCTCACCCGCAGTCCGAGTGCGGCTATCTTGGCACCGCCGACAAACACTCCGGGGCGGCCGGCGATCCGCTCGCCGATTATCGATTCGGATGCGAGCAACTCGATTACCGCCGTCTCGATTTTTGTCACCAGCGACCTGATTCCGTAGCCGGCCCGGCGCAGGTCGATGAGCAGGTAGGCGATCGCCTGGCCGGGACCGTGATAGGTTATCTGGCCGCCGCGATCGGATTCGACAATCGGGATCGCGGTTTGCCGCAGGATGTGGCTGCGATCGGCGGATACTCCGAGGGTATAGACCGGCGGATGGCTGGTCAGCCAGATTTCGTCGGGCGTGTCCGCATTGCGAGCTGCGGTGAAGGCGCGCATCTGCTGCCAGGCCTGCAGATAGGGGATGCTGCCCAGTTCGCGCATCTTGATTTTCATCAATAGAATCATATCTTGCATCCGAGCAGCAACTTTCAGCATCCGGCCGCCGGTCGCCTGCATCCGACCGCCGGCGCGGCGCTGGTCGTGCTGCTTGCCGGCGTCTATCTGGCATCCTGGCCGCCGGACATAACTTTCGAAGACACCCCCATTTTCGCCGCCGCTTGCTACACCCGCGGTCTGGCGCATCCGCCCGGATACCCGCTGCACACCCTGTTGTGCTGGCCGCTGGCGCAGCTGGCCGATTTTCTGCCCATCTCGATTGCCCAGGCCAGCGCCTTGGCCAGTCTGATCCCGGCGATCGGCGCCTGTCTGCTGCTGGCCCGGCTGGCCAGCATTGCCACTGGTTGTCCGCCGGCCGGGCTGCTTGCCGCCGGTTTGCTTGGTCTGGCGCCGGGGTTCTGGAATCAGGCGATCATCCCGGAGAGCTATGCGCTCAATGCATTTTTGATCGCCGCCGCCTGGAGTGCGGCTGATGCATATGTGCGCGCGCAACAGCCGCGTATGCTGATTGTGCTGGCGCTTTGCATCGGTCTGGGTCTGGCCAATCACTGGCCGCTGTTCTTGCTGCCGGCACCGGCCTTGTTGCTGTGGCTGCTGCCGGCGCGTCGGCAGTTGCGCACCGATCTTGGATCGCCGCACCTGCTTGCCGCGATCGCGGCGGCCTTGGCCGCCGGCTTGCTGCCCTATTTGCACCTGCTGTTTCCGGCTGAGCAAGGCTACCGGTTCTTTGCCCAAGAGCCGGAAGAAGGCTTTTTCTGGTATGTAAGCAGGCAAGCTTACAGCAGCGATGAGTTGGCCGGCGCTTCCCGCAATCTGGCCGAAATGGGTCTTGTCCTGCTGATGTTTGCCAAGCAGTATGCATATGTCTTTGCCGCCGCCGGTCTTGTTGCGCTGGGCTGGATGCGCCGGCGCGGCCAGTTATGGCCGGTGCTGGCAGTGCTGTGGGCGGTGTGCTCCTGCACGCTAGTACTGCTGCTGGTAAGGCCACTGGCACCGGGACGCTTTATGGCTGCGGAGATTTTCGCAGCCTATCCACTGCCGGCCTACCTGTGGTTTGCCCTGCCAATCGCGGTCGCCATCGCCTTGTTTTTCTCCCGCCTGATCAAGTGCCCAATCCGGCAGTGGGTTTGCTGTGCGCTGGTGCTGATCGTCTGCGCTCTAGTGCGCTTTCCCGGCATCGATCGCAGCCTTGATGATGCTGCCGCCGTGCACGCGCAAAGGCTGCTTGCCAGCCTGCCGGCCGATGCTACCCTGCTGGTGCCCAAGCATGACTTTTATCTGGGCATCAACTATATGCAGCAGATCGGCGCAGCCAGGCCCGATGTCCGGATGCTTGGTGAGCGGGAGTTGTTTGTCCAGCTGGATCGGGCAATGCAGCTTGGCGCCGAGCAGCAGCAGCAACTGGCCGATCTGGCGCCGGTTGCGTTCATCAGCGACTTGCAACTTGCGCAAAGAGGGCGAACCTGGCGCGGATCGCATTTCCTTTTCGGCGGCAGCGCTGCCGGCACCACTGCTGTAAAGCTCGATGAGGAGGCCCGGCAGTACTACCGGCAACTGATCGCGGCGTCTGCCGCCGGCCACTACAGCAACGGCTGGACCCGCCGGTTCGTGGCCGAGACAATCAGCGACTTGGCAAGGCATCTTGCCGGGGCCGCCGGTAACGGACAACAACAGCCAGTCGCCGCCGATTTGCAACTGCTTGAGTTGGCGCGGCAGTTGCCGGCCGGTCGCTACGGCAGCTTCATCGCCGTGGCGACTGGCAGCCGGGCAACTCCGCAGCAGGTGGTGCAGGATGCGCTGCTGATGGAGGAGGAGTTTCCCGTGTTCTATCCGCAGTGGCGAGCAAGGGTGCTGTACATCAGCGGCTATGCGTTCTTTTTGCAAGGTGACGTCGCCGCGGCCGCCGATTTGTTCGAGCAGTCGCTGGCGCAGTTTCCCTCCGAGGACAATTTCCGTGCCCTGATCGATTTGCTGCAGGTGTATGCGTTCATGAAGCGCTTTGATGACTACCGCGAGTTGCGGATGCGCTTTGCCGGCTTTGACCCGGGCGCGGCTCTCAAGGGTCAGGATGCAGCCTGCGCCCGCCACTTTGCGGCCAGTTGCACAGCGGATGTGAAAGAATCCGAGTCATGAGCGAACAAAACGAGCTGGCCAAGCGGCGCCGGGAGATCGATGAACTGGATGCGCGGATAGTCGCGGCAATCAGCCAACGGCTTGAAATTGCCGGGCAGATCGGTCAACTCAAGTCGGCTGCCGCAGCCTCTGATTCTGTCGATGCCGCCGATTTCGCCCGCGAGGAGCAGGTGATTCGCACTGCCCTGGCCAGTGCCGGCGAGCAGGCGGCCGGCATCGAGCCGGTCATGCGCTCAATCATCGGCTTGTGCATGAGCCGGCAGCGGCCGCTGCGGGTGGCGTATCTGGGGCCGCCGGGCACCTTCAGCAATGAGGCCGCCCGCGCCCGCTTCGGCTGCGGTGCCGAGCTGATTGCGGCTGCCAGCATGGCCGGCAGCCTGAAAATGGTTGAAGCGGATGCGGCCGATTATGCGCTGGTGCCGTTTGAAAACTCCACCGACGGCGGGGTGGGTGAAGCGATGGATGAAATCGTCGCCGGCAGCCTGGTCGCCAGCGCCGAGACCTATCTGCGCATCCGCCAGTGCCTGCTTGCCGCATCCGGTGTCGAGCTTGCCGGCATCAAGCGCCTGTATTCGCATCCGCAGTCCTTTGCCCAGTGCCGGCGCTGGCTGGACGCCAATCTGGGCGACTGCAGCCGGGTTGCCTGCGATTCGAACGCGGCGGCCGCCGAAAAAGCGGCCGCCGACGGGCGTGCGGCGGCGGCAATCGGTCCGGCCGGTGCTGCCGATGGGCGCGGCCTGCAGGTGCTGGTTTCCTCAATCGAGGATAACCCCTGCAACATCACCCGCTTTCTGGTGATGGGCCGCAAGCAGGCGCGGCCGTCCGGCGCCGACTGCACTTCGGTGATGTTCGCGGTCCGGCACCGGCCCGGGGCGCTGCTGGAGATGCTGCGGATAATCGCCGATGCAAAGATAAACATGACCAAGCTCGAATCGCGTCCGATTCCCGGCGGCAGCATGGGCCAGGGTCAGTATCTTTTCTTCGTCGATCTGGACGGCCACCGCGATCAGCAGCCGCTGGCTGGGGTGCTTGACCAGTTGCAAAAGGAGGCCGCCCAGTTCCGGCTGATCGGCTCCTATCCGCGCGCGGCCAACGCCGAGGGCAGCTGATGGGTCTTGCGGTGCGGGTGATTCCCTGCCTGGATGTGCGCTCCGGCCGGGTGGTCAAGGGCGTCAACTTCGAGGGCATCCGCGATGCCGGCGATCCGGTTGAGGCGGCCGAGCGCTACGACGAGACCGGCGCCGATGAACTGTGTCTGCTGGACATCACCGCCAGTCACGAGAATCGCGCCGCGATCATCGAGACGGTAACCGCAGTTGCCGAGCAGATCTGGATCCCGCTTACCGTCGGCGGCGGGGTTGGCGACGAGGCAGCCTTCGAGCGGCTGTTGCGCGCCGGTGCTGACAAGGTCAGCATCAATTCGGCAGCCCTGCGCGACCGGCAACTCATCGCGCGGCTGGCCAAGCGCTACGGCAGTCAGTGTGTCGTGGTCGCGATCGACGCCAAGGCCGCCGCCGGCGGCTGGCGCGCCTATTCCCAGGGCGGCCGGCACGATACCGGCATCGATGCGATCGACTGGGCGCGCCAGGCCGCCGAGTTGGGCGCCGGGGAGATTTTGCTCACCAGCATGGACGCCGACGGCACCTGCAACGGATATGATCTGGGGATGATTGCCGCAGTTGCCCAGATTATCGATGTGCCGCTGATCGCCTCCGGTGGTGCCGGACAGCTCGATCACTTTGCCCCCGCCATCGAAGCCGGCGCCGACGCGGTGCTGGCCGCCAGCGTCTTTCACGATCGGGTGCTGGAAATCGGCCAGGTCAAGCACTCTCTGGCGGCGGCCGGCCTGGCCACCACCTTGCCGGCAGCGGAGGCAGCCTGATGGCAACGAGACTGGAAGTGCTTGGCCAGCTCGAGCAGATGATCGCAGCGCGCATGGCCGATTTTGCCGCCGGTCGGCTCAGCGCCGAGGATTCGCGGGTGATCAAGGCGCTGGCCGGGCCGCCGGAGGAGTTGCTGCGCAAGCTTCCCGAAGAGGCGGTCGAGGTGGTGCTGGCGGTCACCCACCGGGGCAATCTGACCGCCGAGGCGGCTGATTTGCTCTTTTTCCTGTTGCTGATCCTGCACCAGCAGCAGGTGCCTTTTGACGATGTGCTCGACGAGTTGGCCCGGCGGATGCCGGCGGCAAAATCGGCAGCCAGCGACAAGTAGGGGATAATAGCGGCATGGGCATTGGCGGAATCTGGCAGTGGGTGGTAGTCCTGCTTATAGTCGCGCTTATCTTCGGCACCAAGCGCCTGCGCAATCTGGGCTCGGACCTGGGCAGCGCGGTGAAGGGCTTCCGTAGCGGCGTGCGTGAAAGCAAGGATGCAACCGCCGAGCCAGCCAAGGTAGAGGTTGAAGTCGATTCGGCTGCGGCTGCCACCAGCAAGGACAAGACCGGTAGTACTAGCGCCTGAGGTCTTTGTCGGCCTTCGCAAGCCAGGAGTTAGGCGCTAGCCACAAACTGCATACGCTCGTCACCGATCTTGGGTGCCGCTCTATATGTTTTGGGGTTTTGGGAAGGCTCAGGCCGTTTTTGCCAGTGACTGACTAAAAACATCCTTGAGCAGCCGCCGCTGCTCAAGTGGCAACTTCAGCAGGTGCCGATTGTCGCCAGTCTTGGCATATTCAGCCGCCTGGCCAATCAATCCGACTGATATTTGACAAGCGGGCATGTCGGCTAGACACTTTTGCAAATCGACTGCGGCCTGTTGCCAATCGGCCAAGTTTCCGGCAAATTCGTTGCCGGCACTCTTGTAAAGCAACTCTCTCAATATGCCTATCATCATCTCCTCGTCAAGCATCTTTGTCAACTGCTTGCGCAAATTGCCTATCCATCCGGCCAGATGCTTGGGTCCGTGCTTTTGCACAAAGGTCTCCAGAATGCAGGCGATCTCCTCAACATAATCATGGCGATCTTCTGTTGGGATTTGCGAATCTTCATCATCAGCAAGGGCAGCAAGAACCTTTTCCGGCGTCCGCTCGGCAGCGTGTATCCGCGCTGCAAACAGCCTGCCCAAAAGGGTGCAGCCGGGTAAATCGGCCAGTTGTCTGGCATTTGCCAGCACGGCATGTCGGTCTTTTGCATCCAGTCCCAGCCGGATGCGTTCAACCCACAGTTTGCGGTTGTTCGGTTGCAGTTGGGCAACTCGATCCAGATAGCGGCCAGCAGCAGCAAACTCTTCCATTAGGCGTGCTTCCCAGGCGACAAGCAGCAACTGGTTGAGATTATTGCCGGGCAAAAGAAGATCATAGGCCGCGATTGCCTCCCGGTTGCGCCCCAGTTCGCTAAATGCAGTGCCGCAGACATAATGGGCGGACAAATGCTGCGGATCTATTGCCAACAGCTTTTTTGCCGCAGCAATCGCCCGTTTGTATTTGCCAGCAAACAGCAAGGCAGTTGCCAGTTTGCAGTATGTGCTGGCTTTGGGTTCCTTGCCCGCGGCCATGCCCAGTTCCTTGCTCGCTGCCTCATAATCCTCCATGGCAAAAAGCGTCCTGCCGCACAACTCGCGCCAGCGCGGCGAAGGCTTGGCGGTTCGTGCCCGGTCAAGCAATTGCAAGGCCGCCCCAGCAAGTTGCTGGCCGAGAAGAAATTCTGCTACATCAAGCAGTGTTTTTGAACTGTCTTCCTGTTTGCAGACCTGTTGCACCAACTGTTCGGCACGAAGACAAGCTTGGTCGATTTGCCTTAACTCAACCAGAGCGGTAATGATTTGCTGCAAGCTGTGGTAATGATTTGCTGCAAGCTGTGCCAGTGTTCCGGCTCCTTGTTCAGCAGTTGCTGGGCATTGGCGATTGCCTCTTCAAAACGCCCCAGCCCCAGGAGAATGTCAGCGTTCAAGCAAAGATAGGCAGATTCTTCACAATCAATGCTGATCGACTTTTTAATCGCCTTGCCGGCAGCAGCGAAATCATTTTCAAGCAGGTGCGCTCGGGCCAGCCAGTAGTGAATATCGGCGTTTTGGGGATATTTTTGCGCAGCGCGCTGGCCGGCTGCAACTGCCCTGTCGTGCTTTGCCGCTTCTACCCAGACATATACCAGTGTTTCATGGTCTTGCTCGCTGTCGTGATTTTGCAGGGTTGTCTCCAAAGCTTTTGCTGCCCCCTCGTAGTCTTCGTTTGCCAGATGCTGATCTACCTCCTTTGCGAGCGCTTGCCGCAGTGGCTCTCGCCGGTCATCATGAAAGCGGCTTAGCGCCTGCCTGATATGGGTCTGGTTGAGATCAGATGCAGCCTGCATCTGCAGTTTTTCCAGTTCGCTCACTGCAAACCAGTGGCGCAGGAATTCAACGAACAGGCTGTAGTGTTTGGCGCAGTTGTCCTTGAGCTGGGCGCAGATGCGCATCAGCGGTTCGGCCAGTTCACAAAAAGTGTTGCGCCCTACACGCTCACAGACAACATAGCCTTTGCCCACAAGATCGCTAATTTGCTTGGCGGCGGTTTGTTGCGACATCAGGCAGGAGAGCGCAGTATCCTTGACGGTAACCGCATCAGCCTTTTGGATCAGAAATTCAACGATCTTGCGCTGAGCCGGCGGCAAAACCCGCATCCGGTCCTGATAATATGGGGTCAGGTCATCGGCCATCTGCAGGAAAGGCGTCACCAAATCTTCCAGTGATTGCCGGTCAAAGAAATCGAACAGGATGCCGTAGGTGCGGTGATTGCCGCCGGCAAAATGGTGAATTGCTCGCGAACGAGCTCGGCCAAGCGGGGTGCGCAGAAATTGGGCAACATCCTCCTTGCCGGCATGGATTGCCTTTTTGATCAAAAACTTCAGGCCGGTTTCAGGATCAAGCATTTGCAGTTTGCGGATGGCGAAAAATCCGTAAAAGGGGTTGTCCTGACGGGCAAGTGATGCCGACAGGGCTGCAGTGGTGGCGACAATCGCCCAGTTGCCATCCTGCTGGATGGTGGCGCGCCACTTTTGTTGACCTTCCCGGCCCAGGCCGGACAGCAGATCGGCAAGATTTTCGCAAAAAAGAATCAGGGTGCGGTCACCGACCGATTGGTGCAGCAGTTCGACTGCCGCCTTTTCGGCCTCCTCGGCATTGATGGCAAACAGTTGATACACTCTGGCTATTTGAGCATTGATTTCTCCCTGCTGCTCGGCGAGTTCCTGCAGAAGGCGGACAACGAAATCCAGGTAGGAGGCAATACCCCATTCCTCCTCCCTGAGCTGGATTACTGCCGCCCGTTCATCACCCCGGTTTGCGGCCAGCCAGTCATCAAGACGATGGCCAGCCAGGCTCAGAAAATGGGTCTTGCCGCAACCCCGGGGGCCGACCAGCAGAATGTGATGCTTTTGATCGCCGGATACCGATGAGCAAATCCTCTCGATCACATCATCCATCAGGTTGTCTCGGCCGACAAAGAGGTTTTCAAGGGCGCTTCGTTTCAGGGCGCCCGGGCTGTAAAGACAACTGGATAAAAGGCCGCTGCTCATAGTG
>JAPORI010000183.1:0-5680 GCA_026710225.1 Betaproteobacteria bacterium | reverse complement strand
CTGGCTTTGGAGCGATTCAATATAGTGATCCTTTTGCAGGATGCTGAGGATTTCGCCAAATCTATCGTCGCCCAGTTCTGTATCGCAGTGTCTGCACAAATTCAGGAGGTTCTCCCTGCTAACTGGCTGCTGTTGCCCGGCAAGAGCATTGAGCATAATCCGGGCAAGCTGCCGTTCTTGATCAGAGTAATAGGAAAACAGTCTTTCATTGTTGTGGCTCATGTGCACCGGATCGGCAGGGGCACTGATGATGTCGTCAATTGCTCTTGCTATGTCGGTGTCTTGCGGCGGTCGGGGCAACTGGGCAAGTTGGTCAATGACATGGTGCACATGATAGGGGAAGCCGCCGACTTCCTCTGCAATCAACTTGGCCAGGCCGGGGATTTGTCCGGCTGCAGCCTGAGTATTGCGCAAAAGACCTGCTGCCAACTGGCAGGTGCTTTCCGGTGTCAGGGGCGGGACGGTAAGCGAAAACATGTCATTTACCGAATCATTGGTGCCGCCGGAGCGGTGCAGGTTTCTGAGTACCAGATGCAGTCCTATCGAGCCGGTAAACAGAAAGCGCAGAGAACTGGCGTGAGTGCTGCGCAAGGCGCGCAGAGAATCGAGAAGCCGCAAAACCACATCCTCAGTTTCGCGGCGCCTGATATTTTCCAGCATGAGGGGAAATTCATCCCACAGCAGCAACACCTTCCGGCCGCCGGCTTTTTCGATGAGACTGGCGCAAGTTTTGTCCAGCAGGGCAAAGCAGGCATCCTGCCCGACAGTCCCCAGATCAATGCTGCCAATCGATTCTGGCAAAAAGGAAGTTAGCCAGTTGGCTTTCTCCTTGAACGATGAGCCGCCGGAATGCTTGATGAATGCCTCGCGGATCGAGCGGACCAGTCCGGCAAGAGAATGGACATCTTCAAGGTCCTGGTAAATGACCAGCCAGTCAGCGCCGCACTCCTGCTGCATTTTCAGCACAATATGGGTCTTGCCAATCCGCCGCTCCGCCGAGATGACCAGTCCCTGGCGCTGCAATATTCCCCAGTATCTTTTGATCTCGCGGTCGCGCCCTATGACATCCTTGATGTCCAGGCGGCCGCCGGGGTTTATCTGAATGGCTTCGGTCATGAGGAAATTATAACCCAAAAATGACTTAAATCAGATTTGACTTATTTTTGGTTGCGTTTTTGGGGCGATGGCAACGACTTGAATGGACAATCGGGAGGCTGCAAATGAACAATCGGGGGGATGTGAATAGACAATCAGGAGGTCAAAAATGCCTTGTTTGCGATATAATTGCCCCTGAACATGAAATTTGATAGACCAGTCTCCGGTCATGTTCCTCGGCATGTTGAAAAGATGCTGCAAACCGCCTTGGACGAATCGCGGATCGTTGCAATTGTCGGCCCCAGGCAGTCGGGGAAAACCACACTTGCCCGTGTAATCAGCGAAGGTACAAGTCGTTCCTTTGTTAGCCTTGACGACCGGCATCAGCGGCAGTTTGCCGCTGACGATCAGGTCGGCTTCATGCGTGAGCAACGGTTTGCGGTCATTGACGAAATCCAGCATGTTCCCGATCTAGTCCTGGCGCTCAAGAGGTCGGTAGACGAAGATCAGCGCCCGGGTCGCTATCTGATTACCGGTTCAGTTGATTTCTTCAACAGCGCCTTGGCGCCGGATTCTCTTGCCGGGCGTCTGGCAACCGTCGAGTTGCTGCCTTTCTCCCAGGCCGAGATTGGCAGACAGCCGGCGGCCGGATTTTTGCACCGGGCATTTGCTGCCGATTTTCCCGATTCCGACCAGATTGGATTTGACCAAGACATCAATTCGCGGGTGCTCGCCGGCGGCTATCCTGCCGCCCTGGCGGCAAAAAATGCCAGTGCTGCTTCCCGCTGGCTGCGCAACTATGCGCAAACAATTGTCCGCCGCGATGTGGCTGCGCTCGGCAACCCGCGCAACGCTGATAGTCTGGCTGATCTGCTTGCTCAGGCGGCGGCCGCCGCCGGCGGTCTGATTAGTCTTTCGAGCTTGGCCAAGCGGTTGATGGCCGGTCATAATAGCGTCGAGCGCTGGCTGGTTTTACTCGAGCGGATGTTCATGCTGCAGCGAGTGCGCGCTTGGCATCGCAACCGGGGCAAGCGCCTGATCAAGGCACCGAAACTGCATTTCATTGACTCCGGAATGCTGGCGGCTCTGCGCAGAGTCAATGCGAAAACGCTGGGTGCCAATCGGCATGAACTGGGTCCCTTGCTCGAATCGTTCGTTTTTTCGGAACTGCGCAAGGCCATGGCATTGGCGGAGGACTATGTGCAGTTGAGCCACTATCGGCATCGGGGCGGCAGTGAGGTGGATTTCGTTGTCGAGGACTTTGCCGGCAGGACGGTTGGTATCGAGGTCAAGGCGGCCAGCAGCGTGGCTCCGGCTGATTTTCGGGGGCTGCGCTGTCTGGCCGAGGATGTTGGGTCCGGATTCGCCTGCGGGATCGTCCTGCATGACGGGGATCGGATCAGCAGGGTTGGCGAGCGGCTGTTTGCGATGCCGGTGAAGATGCTCTGGGACGGGTAGCAATTCGCTGCCGTAGCATAATGATTTCATAGTGTGCACTTTTGTAGAAATCTTGCAAAAATGCACATTAAATCAGGTGAAAAATGCCTTAAAATTCTAAAAATGCACACTTAATGTGCTTATTTTGCACTGCTAGTGTATAATAAACCGATGCTTGCAAGAAGAGTCGAAGGCGATATAAACCAGTTGCTGGAGCAATTTCCGGCTGTGGTTCTCACCGGAGCTCGCCAGATCGGCAAGACCACTCTGGCTGCAAAGGTGGCTGCCGGGCGCCCTAGCGTGTTTTTTGATCTTGAAAACCCAGCCGAGCGCGCCTTGCTGCGCCCGGACCCGGTCAGGCAGTTGTGCAGTCATGACGGCAAGCTGGTTGTCCTCGATGAAGTGCAGAAGATGCCCAACATCTTCGAGGCGATCAGGGTTGCCATCGACCAGATGAATCCGAATGTTGCTGGACGGTTCCTGCTGCTGGGTTCAGTTTCCGGGCAGTTGCTCAGGCAGTCCGGCGAGAACCTGTTTGGCCGCACCGCTTTGGTTGAACTGTTTGGCTTTGACTGTCTTGAAGTCGGCACCGATGCCGAAAGCATTGACTTGCTGTGGGAGCGGGGCGGCTATCCGAAAAGCTATCTGGCGGCCAATGATGCGACAAGTCTTGCCGAGCGACTGCAGATGCGGCGGGCGCTGTTGCGCGCCAGCCTTGCCAGCGCCGATTCCCGGGTTGCTGCCGAGAGTCTGGAGCATCTACTGCTGGCCTTGATGCGCTGCCACGGCGGGGTGGCCAATGCCCAGGACCTGGCAAGATCGCTTGCCGAAGGCAGTCGGATGACGGTTGCCCGGCACCTGCGGCTGCTTGAGGAAATGATGATCATCCGCCGCCTGCCGGCATTTGCCGCCGCTGGTGGTCAGAATCTGGTCAAAAAGCCCAAGTACTACATTCGCGATAGCGGCATGCTCCATTCCCTGGCCAATCTATCGGTTCATGATCGCAGCAGTTCGTCTGACATGCGCAGTGCCAGTTGGGAAGGGTTTGCGCTGGAAAACCTGATGGCGGTTATGCCGCCGATGTGGCTGGCCAGTTTCTATCGCAGTCGTAACGGCGAAGAAATCGATCTGGTGCTGCAAAAGCCCGGCGGCGAAATCTGGGCGATTGAATTCAAGGCCACTCGCAGCGCAGCTGCCATCAGGCTTGCTGCCGGCAGTCGCCGGGCTCTTGCCCGACTGCGTCCGCAGCGAGCCTTTGTTGTATATGGCGGTTCGGATCGGGCTTCTCGTCGGGAGGATGTGGAAATCCTGTCGCTGCCGGCAATGATGAATGAACTGATCGCTGCGCAACAGGATGTTGTCCGGCCAAGCCGGCGGCAGTATCGGGCCTCCGGCAGCGGTGCCGATTTGCAGGCAGCCCTGCAAAGTGGCCTGCCCAATGTTCCGCTGTTGCGCGACCGGTTTGTTGATGCCTGTCTGGAGCGCAGCCGGAACATTTTCCGGCAAGCCGCCGGTGCCGATGATGGGTGCGCCCATACCGACTGGCGGCAGGTACGCAACGAACTGGGCAAGTGGCTGGAACTCGAATGCAAGCTTGATGAGATCAGTGCCGCCGACTGCAATGCCCCGATCTTCAAGGCGGTTGGCCGGCTGTTGGAAGGTGTTCTCGAACTGAAACTGACGCCGGCAATTTCCGGCTCCACAGCCAGCCGCACCGGTGCAATCACGTTTGCCGATCTGGCTGCCTGCGATCTTTTTGTCCATGTCATTGCCATCGTGCTGGCTGCCGAGAAGTTCGTGGCGCTCAACAAGCTGCTGGATCGTGGCTATGTTGCGGCCGGGTCCTTGCGCGACTATCGGCAGTTCTATTATCAGCAGCCGGCAAGCCGGCTGATGCACAGTGCTGGCAATCAATCAGAAAAACTGCCTGCCGAACTTGGTGCAGATCAACTTTACCAACTGGTATCGGGAAGTTTTGTTGACTTTTCCGATCTGCTGGCAGCCGAGCAGATCATTTTCCTGTTTGGCATCAACGCCGCCATTTGCGCAACTGCGACAACTGATTCGCAACCGGAAACGATCCGGCCGCGGCTTGTCGAATGCGCTCCGGATCGCTTCCTCAAGCCGCTGGATTTCTTTTTGCGCATTCCGACCCGGCAGGGCAATGTCAATTTCAGCACCTGCATCGACAACGGTAGTCCTTTTCAGCCGGCAGATTTCAGGAAACTGGTTGGCAAGCAGATCAATTATCTGGCCGCTGATTGGCCGGCGGTGCAGGTTGCCGGCTGGCGCCGTCTGCTGGGTCTGGCTGGCTAAGGCCGGACTCCTATTGCGGCGGCAGGCTATCGATGGTCGGCGGCGATAGCCGATAATCATCCCTTGTGAATACTGTCACCTTTGTCAGCCGGGCGGCGCAGTCATCGTGCCTTGCCCTGCCTCCTTGCCGCCGGTGCCGATGCTAAACATAGGCTTCGGCGAGATGGTCGTGATTGCCGGCGCGGCCCTGATCGTTATCGGCCCTGAGCGGCTGCCGGCAACTGCCCGCTTTGTCGGCCATCTCTATGGCCGCCTGATGCGTCAGGCGGCATCGGTGCGCGCCGAGATCAAGAAGGAGATGGATATCGAGGACATGCGCCGGACGATGCGCGAGACCGAGCAGGCGGCCCGTCAGGCTGTCGAGGAAGTGCGCGAGCCGGTCGCCGAGATCGCCGATCAGGCCCGGCTTGAACCGGAGGCGGAACTGGCTCCGCCCAAGCCGCCGTCCGCTGCCCCGACCAATGAATGATCGGGACGCCGGGCCGCCGGCGCCGGAGGAGGATGAGCAAGAGGAAAAACTGCACGAGGACGGCCTGATCGGCCACCTGGTCGATCTGCGCAGCTGCCTGCTGCGCGCTCTGGGCGCGGTAGCGGTGGTGTTTCTAGCCCTGTTTGCCTTTCACGAGCAAGTCTACGACTGGTTTGCCGCTCCGATCGTCGCGCAGCTGCCCGGTGGCTCGCAGTTGATCGCAACCGATGTGCTCGGCGGCTTTCTGGTGCCGGCCAAGGTGGTGCTGTTTTGCGCACTGTGCCTGAGCCTGCCCTATGTTCTCTATCAACTGTGGTCGTTTGTCGCTCCGGGCCTGTATCGGCGCGAGCGCGGCATGATCAT
>JAPORI010000101.1:10339-14383 GCA_026710225.1 Betaproteobacteria bacterium | reverse complement strand
TTGATGCAATGCTGTGCGACTTCAAGAAGAACAAGGTGCACATGGCGATAGTCGCCGACGAGGCCGGCCGCATGGACGGAGTGGTAACCCTCGAGGATGTGCTCGAAAAGATCGTCGGCGAGATTCACGATGAATTTGACGCTGACGAAAGTGCCAACGGGCAGCAGGGCGCCGCCGAGCAGGAGGAGACTGCCGCGGCAACCGCCGCCAACGGCGAGTCGGGGGTGTGGACGGTAAAAAGCGATCTGGATATTGACGAGTTCAACCGCAAATTCGCAGCCGACTTGGATCCGAGTCACGCCGATACCCTGGGCGGCTGGTTTGTCCGCAAGCTCGGGGAGTTTCCCGAGGTCGGTGATCAGATCGAGGAGGGTGAGTTTGTGTTCACGGTTGTCAAGTCCGATGACCGGCGCATCATTTTGCTGGAAGTAAGACGACAGGCAAAGCTGTCGCAGTCGCCGCCGGATCGGGACGATTGAAACCGGGCGCCGCTTGATTAGGACGCGGCTGGCCGCGCCGGTTGGCTGCTTTGTTGCCGGCGTTGTCGCCAGCGCCGGCTTCGGCACTGATCCGAACGCGGCGGCCGCGGCCTGGCTGCTGCCGGTTCTGGCGCTGGCGGTGCTGTTTGCCGTTTGCTGCCGCCAGCGCATCGGTGTTGCCGGCGTCTGCGGTTACGCCTACGGGCTGGGACTGTTTGCCGCCGGGGTCGGCTGGACCTGGGCGAGTCTGCACAATTACGGGCACCTGGCGCTGCCGCTTGCCGTTTTCATCGCCGGAGGGCTGGTTGCGGCGCTGGCGCTTTACTGTCTGGTCGCAACCGCCGCCGCCGCCTGGCTGGGTGCCGGTCGGCCGCAGCCGACTTTGCTCGCGCTAGTCGGCTGCTGGTTCGTTGCCGAGTATCTGCGCGGCAAGCTGTTTGGCGGCTTCTCGTGGCTGGCGGCCGGCTATGCACAGGCTGCTGATGCCAGTTTGCTGGCCGGCTGGATTCCGGTCGTTGGCGTCACCGGAACCACCGCGATCGTCGCCGCCGTCGCTGCCGGGATCGCCGCGCTGCTGCTGCCGGGTAAGCGCAGCTGGCGGCTGGGCGCGCTGGCCGCCGCCGGGTTGCTGGTTGCCGCCGGCTTCGGGTTGGGCAGAATCAACTGGACCACCAGCGCCGGCGATCCGATCGCCGCATCGATCATCCAGGCGGCTGTGCCGCAGCATGTGCAGTGGCAGCGGGAAAATCTGCACGAGATTCCCGAACGCTACCTGCAGATGGCCGGCCAGGCCCGCGGCCGGCTGGTAATCATGCCGGAAGGTGCGATCCCCGGTGTGCTGCCGCGCATGCGTCCGGAGATCTTTGCCCGGCCTTTGCGCGAGCTGGCCGCCGAGCGCGGCTTTAGTGCGATTTTTGGCGCCTTCGGGCGCGATGAGCAACTCGACCGGCATACCAACAGCGCTTTCGTTATCGACGGATCCGGCATCGGCGCCGAATACCGCAAGCGCAAGCTTACCCCCTACGGCGAATACCTGCCCTTTGCCGATTTGCTCGAGCCGCTGCTGGAGCGGGCGCGCATTCCCTTCTCCCGCCTGACTGCCGGGGGTGGCGACGGCAGCGTCGATCTGGGGTTTGTAACCGTCGGGATGAGCATCTGCTATGAGGACGCGTTCGCCGAGTTGATGTTGGCCAACGATGCGCCGCTGATGGTTACCATCACCAACGATTCGTGGTTTGACGGCACGGTGATGCCCGCCCAGCATCTGCAGATCGCATCGGCGCGCGCGCGCGAAGCCGGCCGCTGGCTGTTGCGCGCCTCCAACACCGGCCCTTCGGCGGCGATCGACGGATCCGGGCGCATCGTTGCGATGCTCGCACCCGGCGCCCAACAGATTCTCGAAGTCGAGGCGATCCCGCTTGCCGGCGCGACTTTCTACCGCTCCTATGGCGACTGGCCGATGCTGCTGGTTGCGCTCGGCTTGCTGCTTGGCGCGGCAGTGCTGGCACGGCGAAAATAGAATCGGCAGTTGCGATGCGTGCCAGCAGCCTGCTTATCAATACCACCCGTGAGCGTCCGGCCGAAGCCGAACTGACCAGCCACGCGCTGATGCTGCGCGCCGGGATGCTGCGGCAACTGGCCAGCGGGATATTTTCCTGGCTGCCGCTCGGGCTGCGCACGGTGCGCCGGATCGAGCAGATCGTGCGCGAGGAGATGAACCGCGCCGGTGCCGCCGAGATCATGATGCCGGCGGTGCAGCCGGCCGAGTTGTGGCAGGAATCTGGCCGCTGGCAGATTTATGGCCCGGAGTTGCTCAGGCTCGAGGACCGGCACGGGCGCGCCTACTGCGTCGGCCCCACCCACGAGGAGGTGGTTACCGACATCGCCCGCGCCTGCGTGCGCAGCTGGCGGCAGTTGCCCTGCAATCTCTATCAAATCCAGACCAAGTTCCGCGACGAGGTGCGGCCGCGCTTTGGCGTCATGCGCTCGCGCGAATTCGTGATGAAGGACGCCTATTCCTTTGATGCCGATGCCGCCGGGGCAAAGCGCAGCTACCAAATCATGCGCGATGCCTATGTGCGCATCTTCGATCGAATCGGGCTGGACTATCGGGTGGTCGAGGCGGATGTCGGGGCGATCGGCGGCAGCTTTTCCGAGGAGTTTCTCGCCCTGGCCGATTGCGGCGAGGCGGTGATCGGATACACCGACGGCGATTACGCGACTAACCTCGAGCAGGTGCCCTGTTCGCCGCCGGCCGCCGCCCAGCGCCCCGATCCGGGCGAGAAGATGGAGGAGTTCGCAACCCCCGGAGTGGCGACCATTGATGAGCTTGATCAGTTTGTCGGCGGCATCGACCCGGGCCGCAGTATCAAGACGATGATCGTCACCGGCGAAGCCGGCAGCGCCGCGCTGATCTTGCCCGGCAACGCCGAACTGAGCCTGGCCAAGGCTTCCCGGCTTGAGCAAGTCGGCTTCGGTGCTGCGCTTGCCGAGGATGATTTTGTGCGCAAGACGGTCGGCGCCGGCTTCGGATCGCTGGGGCCGGTGGGCATGTCGCTGCCGGTGATCGCCGATGCCAGTCTGGCGTCAGCCGCCGATTTCTTTTGCGGTGCCAACCGCGATGGCTATCATCTGCGCGGGGTCAATTTCGGGCGCGATCTGCCCGAGCCGCGCTTTGCCGACTTGCGCATGGCTGTCGCCGGCGAAGTTGCGCCGGACGGCCGGCCGCTGAAGTTGCGCCGCGGTATCGAGGTCGGGCAGATATTCAATCTGGGCACCAAGTATTCGCAGGCGATGGCCGCCCGCATCGAGGGCGACGACAATGTTCTGCGGCCGATGGTGATGGGCTGCTACGGCATCGGCATCACCCGGATCGTTGCCGCGGCGATCGAGCAGTTCAACGACGAAGCCGGCATCGTGTTTCCGGAATCGATCGCACCGTTTATCGTTGCAGTGCTGCCGCTGGGCAAGTCGCCGGAGGTGATGCAGGCTGCCGAGAGCCTGTATGCGGCTCTCAACGAGTCCGGCATCGACTGCCTGCTTGAAGATCGCGGCTTGCGCGCCGGTGCCGCGTTTGCCGATTTGGATTTGCTTGGCATTCCCCACCGGCTGGTGGTGTCCGAGCGCAGTCTGGCCGCCGGCAAGGTTGAGCACAAGGCGCGGCATACCGGTGCAGTTTCAATGCTGGAGATGGCCGATGCGCCGGCGCAGGTGCGCGCAATGCTGGCTGCGAAAAAACCCTAACTATCTTGCGGTTGCCCGCGTTCGGCAACCGTTGTCAGCAGTTGTTCGCCAAGCCCGTCGATGCCGAGGCGCAGTTGCATTCCCGGCACCAGATATTCGGGTGGTCGGCAACCCATGCCGACGCCGGCCGGGGTGCCGGTTGCGATCAGATCGCCGGGTTCGAGAGTCATGAATTCGCTCAGATAGGAAACCAGCCGCGCAACCGGAAAGATCATGTTTGCGGTTGAACTGTCCTGACGCATCCGGCCGTTCAATTCCAGCCAGATGCGCAGCTGCTGCGGATCGGCAATCTGCCCGACCGGCCCCTGGCTGGTGCCGGCCG